>JAFWYI010000195.1 GCA_017522745.1 Mailhella sp. | reverse complement strand
GCATCATCGTCATGTTCGCAGGACCACTTTTCGGTGCGCTCATCGACAAAGCAAAAAGGATGGAGATACCGCTCTTCCTTTCGCTCATCATTGCCATAGCCAGTATCCTCACGCTGGTGTTCATGGATGGCATAACTGCCGCCATGCTCTGCGTAGCGCTGCTTGCAGTGAACACGTCCATCGCCTCCAATGGGCAGGGGGCGTATGCTCTTTCTCTGCCTGCGGCGCAGCGTTTCGGGCGCTCTCGTACTATGGGCTTCTATAATGTCGCCATGCGTCTCGGTCAGGTCCTCGGTCCGTTGAGCCTCGGCATCATGATCTCCATCTGGAATATTCAGATCGGCTTGTCTGTTCTTGCCGGCTTCACTCTCCTGAGTGCGTTCATCTTCCTGCTGGTGAATTTCAGATCTGACCGCCGGTCTCACGCAGGAGAATGATCATGCCTCGGCTTCTCTACCGACTCTCCTCTCTTCAGCACAATCTTCGTGTCGTACGTGATGCCTGCCACGAAGCAGGTACCGACTGCATGTTCGTGCTGAAGGAGGCGGCGCTTCATCCTCAGCTTACCGCAGCCATCGTCAAAGGTTCCGGCATAACGCAAATGGGCCTCCTGAGCTGGCCTGAGCTGCCTCTGCCCAGATTTCCCGGGATAACGCTCCATCATATCTACGAACCCTCACCTCGTTTTTTTTCAACGCTGTCAGACTACAGTTCTGTCTGTCTGAGTTCGCGTTTCGTCCTTCATGAACTCAGGAAGCAATATACTGACCAGCCGCCTGCACTGCGGCTCTGCCTTGAGTGCGGAGACGGCCGTGATGGCATCCTCGGGGAGGAGCTTTCCGACTTCTGCTCAGAATGTCATGACCTGCGATTCCACGTGGATGGGCTCCTCGTGAATTTCGCCTGCCTCTCAAAAAACGCACCTGATGTGGACACGCTGAACAAAGCCACAAAAGCACTTGCCGTAGTACGTCAATTCTGGCCATTTGCGGATATTTCTGCTGGTGGTACTGATATGCTGGAATTTGCTGAACAGTACCGGATTCCGGAGGATATCACGGAAATACGTTGCGGCACTGGCGTGATGCTCGGAGTTTATCCGCTATCCGGCAGACAGATACCCGGAGCCCTCCTCGATACCTTCGAGCTTGAAGGATGCCTGCTTGAGAAGCGCCAGAAGCACGGCAGGATACTCGCTTTGTTCGATTTCGGGTCGTATCATACCGCGCCTGAAAAACTCCACGCCCCCTTTGAAGGCATGCAGTATCAAGGCTCTTCGTCGGCTTATTCCGTATTCGATATCAGCGATTGCGATGCCGACATGCATGAGGGGCAGAGCCTTCGCTTCCGGCTGCGCCATGAATCTATTTCCCGGGCGCTCACATCCCGGGCGCTTCCTTTGTGTGAGGCTGACCATGCATGAATGGCTATTCCGTTCAGCCACGAACGCCGATATTGGTGAACTCGTACGTCTTGAGGAAGAAGTCGAACGCGCCCTGCCCTCCAGAGAAATGTTTGCGATAGACGGGCCGGAGTTCTACGAGCCCATCATCGCCGGGGCCGGACACATCCTGCTGGCCTGCGACTCCAGAGGTATCGCCGGGGTAAGCGTCATTCGTTTTCCGGACGCCGACGATCCGGAAAATCTCGGCCATTGCCTGCCGCTCCCTCTTCCGCACCTGACGCGTGTTCGTCATCTTGAGTCGGTATTTCTGCGGCCGGATTGTCGCGGGAAACGGCTGGCGGAAACCGTGATACGGATGAATCTTGACCATACTTCCGCGAGTGGGCGCAGCATCTGCATGGCAACCGTATGGCCCATGAATATTCCAAGCCTGCGCCTGCATCTGGGCTTGGGGATGCATATTCGGGCCTATGCTCTCAAATATGGCGGGAAACCGCGCTTCATCCTCATGGATGATGGGAAAACGCTTTCACCGGGCAAGCGAGCCATCACTGTTCCTGCCGACGACCTTGCCGCGCATGAACGCCTGCTGGGGGAGGGAATGGCTGGAACGAACCTCATCAGAAAAGATGGCACATACTGTATCGAGTATCGTACCATCCTTACATAAACGATCCATAAAACTACAGGGGAGCCGCAGAAAAGCAGCTCCCCTGTTTCATCATAACAGTTGCTATCAGCTTCTCTTGAAGCAAAGCATGGTGATGTCGTCGGACTGTGCCGCCGAACCACGATGCGCGATGATCGCCTTCATAACTCCGTTCAGGACTTCATCCGGCTCTGCACCGTGAAGTTCCTCCAGGACCGCAGCTATCCGTTCTTCCCCGAAGAGTTCCTTCTCTTCGTTCATAGCCTCGGAAACACCGTCGGTATACAGCAGGCAACACTCTCCGGGAGCTATTACAGCTCGACATTCTTCGAAGTCGAGTCCCTGCATGGCACCGACCAGAGGGCCGCTCGTATCCGTAAGCGCACGAACAGGAGTGGCTGGATCCGTGCCAACAACGAAGGGCGGGCAATGGGCACCGCTCGCATATTCCAGCTCACCGGTCTCAGGATCGAACAGGCCGATGAACAGCGTCACGAACATACAGCTCGGATTGTTTTCTGCAAGGCGTTCATTGATTCGCATCATTGCTTCCGCACAGGACAGGCCTTCAGCCATGGCATAACGCACGAGGGTGACTGTCATGGACATGAACAAGGCCGCAGACACACCCTTGTCAGACACGTCACCGATGACGACGACCTGCCTGCCGTCAGGCGCAAGGAAAAAGTCATACAGATCGCCACCAACTTCTTTGGCAGGCTCCAGAAAAGCCGATGCATGATAGGAGGCGCTCTGGGGCGCACTGTCTGGCGGCGGGAGAATACCCATCTGTATGTCGCGGGCGGCGTTCAATTCACCTTCCATCCGCTGGCGAACCTTTATATTATCAACAAGATAACGGATATTCTCATCCAGAGCATTGACCATGTGAGCAAAGGCTCTGGAAAGCTGCCCGACTTCATCCTTGCGTTCAACGGGCAGATCATCGACCAGTACGTCGCTGAAGCCCACACCGCGATCAGAGCTGAAGTTTTCAGCTGCCAGGGCTC
>JAFWYI010000194.1 GCA_017522745.1 Mailhella sp. | reverse complement strand
CGACAACAGGAAGGCAGATGAAGTTATAGTGGGCAAGCTGACGTGCCACTTCTTCCTTGTCGGCGTCATACTGGACTGAGATGACATCCTGCCGGTTCACCATGTTTTCCAGAGGCGTTCCCGGGCGGGCCAGCATCAGATCTCTCAGGGAGATAACGCCTTCGAGGATCTCCTTATCATCTACTACATAAACGTAGTAGGGCATTTCCTTTTCTTCCAGTTCACTGCGGATGACCTGGATAGCATCATCAACAGTCACATCGAGGGGGACCGTGATGATCTCGGTATTCATGACGCCGGCTGCTGTGTTCGGGTCGAAGGAGAGCAGATTTCGAAGCTGTTCAGCATCTTCGGCAGGAAGATTGCTCAGCAGGATGTCTCGGTGATCCTCGTCCACCTCTTCCAGGATGTCGACGGCGTCGTCGGGATCCATTTCTGCGATGAGGCGTGCGGCATCATCGGCGTCCATGCTTTCCAAAACGTCACCGGCCATTTCCTCGTCAAGTTCGGCGAGAGCTTCGGCGGCTTCCTCGGGAGAAAGATGCGTAAGAACACAGAGCTGCTTGCTCAGCGGAAGGTCTTCGAGATGTTCAGCTCGGTCAGCAGCATGGACGAAATCTTCAGAGTCGATATCGCTTCCGCACAAGGCGAGGCCGGCTTCCCGGGCGCTTGTCTCATACTCCGACGTATTTTCGTCATCGAAGGATTCACTCGTCGTAGCACCGAGATTCCATGCGTATTCCTGCTGGCTGACCTCAGCAGCATCACCAGCAGATGTCATCGTGGAGGGCTTTTTGGTCTCGGCGAGTTCTTCGTGGATGGCCTTCATTTCGTCTGATACGGATTGTGTAATTTTACCCATAAAAGCATTCTCCCCGAACTCTCTTGACGAATCTCGAGAGGTCGCCTAGCCTCTTATTTCACGCTAATGCACGGTATCGCGTTGAGCCGTGCATCTTATACAGAAGGGTCGTTATTGAGGCTGACATGACAAAAGACGATTTTGAATATCACGCTCCCGCCGCAGGGGCAAGTAGTGTTATGACGGAGATTGGAGTGACGGAGAGCGATTTCCCCTATCCCGTACTCCATGTGGAAGAGCCTTTTTCTGTTCCTGCGGATACCGCGGCGGTCCTTTCTCCTACGGCATGTCGCTTTGCTGCGGATCTCATCCGGATGGCCCTTGAAGAAGACGGACCGGACCTCACCAGCCTCGGCATCTTTCCTCCGCTTGAGATGTCTTCTGCCTATATCGTTGCAAAACAACGTACCGTCGTTGTCGGCCTGCCTCTCATCAGCCTTGTCCTTTCCATTGTCGGGATGCCGGTCGATGCATGGACTGCGGAAGTGGAGGAGGGGGCCGTCGTCGAAAACGGTACTGTGGTCGTCAGACTCCATGGTTACACCAATCAGCTTCTCAAAGCTGAACGCATCATCCTCAATCTCATGACCCATCTTTCCGGCGTCGGCAATCTTACGCAGGAATACGCGTCAAAACTTGAAGGGACTGGCGTTCGCCTGCTGGATACGCGCAAGACCCTGCCTGGTCATCGCTACCTTGAAAAATATGCAGTGCGCGTTGCGGGCGGCTGCAATCATCGCATGAACCTTACTGACATGCTGATGATCAAGGACAACCATATCGACGCCGCAGGTTCCATCACCAAAGCTGTGGGCGCGCTTCGTGCCAAATATTCTCCCTGTCCCCCCATCGAAGTGGAGTGCAGGAACAACGAAGAAGTCCTTGAAGCCGTGGCTTGCCGGGCCGACCGTATCATGCTGGACAATATGGGGCCTGCACAGCTTGCTTCTGCGCTCCCGCTCATCCCGCGTGATATCGAAGCTGAGATCAGCGGCGGTGTGACGCTCGACACTATCCGTGAACTCGCTCTTGCCTGCCCTGAACGCCCTGCAGATTTCATCTCCGTTGGCCGCATCACTCATTCCGCCCCTTCTGCTGACTTCAGCATGAAGATGGATCGCTGCACTGCCTGAACATTTGAAAGCTCCGGGGCATTACCTCGGTATAGTAAAAGGATATCGTCATGGAACAGATGACTGGCTCTACTGCCGATCGTATCGAAGCTCTTCGCAAAAAATACGGCAAGGACCTCGTGATCCTCGGACACCATTATCAGCTCGATGAAGTTGTGCAGCATGTGGATATCGTGGGCGACTCTCTGGAACTCGCTCGTCGTATCCCTGAGATCGAGGCTCGTAACATCGTGTTCTGCGGGGTGTATTTCATGGCGGAATCCGCCTGCCTGCTCGCTCGTCCTGGCCAGAAGATCTTTCTGCCGGACCATAGCGCAGACTGCGCCATGGCGCGCATGGCCAAAGCCGCCGATGTAGAAAAAGTCCTCGAAAAGCTCTCTGCGACCGGTCGCAAGATCGTTCCGCTGGCTTACGTGAATTCCTCTCTTGCCGTGAAGGCCGTGGTCGGTCGTTTTGGCGGCGCAGTCTGCACGTCCTCCAACGCCAAGGTCATGCTTGAATGGGCTTTCTCGCAGGGGGATGCGGTGCTTTTCCTACCCGATCGCAATCTTGGCCGCAATACGGCGAACGCTCTGGGAATCCCCGCCGAACAGCAGGTGGAGATCGACGCCGCAGGAACTATGCTGGATTCTGATGAGGTCAAAAACGCTCGTCTCCTGCTCTGGCCGGGCTGCTGCCCCATCCATGAACGCCTGATGAAGCCTGAGATGGTGGATGAATTCCACAAGCATTTCCCCGGCTGCCGCGTTCTCGTCCATCCCGAATGTACGCCCGATGTCGTTGGTCGCTGTGACGGTGCCGGTTCTACGGCCTTCCTCATCAAGGAAGCAGAAAAAGCTGCCGAAGCAGCACTTGAGCCTGCGCTGTGCATCGGCACTGAATTCCACCTTGTCCATCGCCTGATGGAACGTTATGCCGACCGCATCAATATCATCCCTCTGGCTCAGGCTACCTGCCCGGATATGGAAAAGGTGGACGCCGCCAGCCTGCTGGCTACGCTGGAACAGCTTGAACAGGGCGTCAACGAAGTTACGGTGGAAGAAGCTCTTAAAGCTCCGGCTCGAGACTCTCTGGTTCGTATGCTGGAAAACTGCCGCTGAATGGCGACGGCTTCGCATGACCATGCGGAGCCTATCAAATCTCTTGTGCGGTAAGCCCGCACGCATTACGGGTCGTGCATGAATACGCTACGTTTTCGTTCACAGGTTCTCATCATCGGTTCTGGCCTTGCCGGCTGCTCTACGGCGCTGACTCTGGCTGATCTGGGCTTTGAGGTCCATCTGCTTGTGCCGTCCGACGCACTCGACGGCGGCAATTCTGAAATGGCACAGGGCGGCATCGTCTTCACGACGGATCCTGAAGACCAGAAGTCGCTCCAGCATGATATGTTCGTTGCCGGGCATCATTTCAACCACCATGATGCTGTACGTTTTCTTGCCGAAAATGGCGGTGCCGCGGTGCAGAGCATGCTCCTGGACAAGCTTGGGGTTCCCTTCGACTGCAACAGCGACGGCGGCATCGACATGACCCTCGAAGGCGGGCATGCGGTCCCACGTATCGCCCACTGTGCCGACTATACCGGGCGTACCATCATCGAATATATGCACAGGGCAGTTTCCGCCCATGAGAATATCACGGTGATGACTGGTCGTTCTGCGGTGGACCTTGTGACCACGGAACATCATGCTCAGTCTCCGACCTACCATTATCAGCTCACCAACCAATGTGTCGGTGCCTATGCCTTCAACGACAGTACTCAGGAAGTAGAACTGCATCTTGCTGAGATGACCATCCTCGCCACCGGCGGCATCGGTCAGGTCTATCTGCATTCTACGAACAGTCGCTGGGCAACTGGTTCCGGCATCAGCATGGCCCAGCGTGCCGGTGTGCGCCTTGCGAACATGGAATTCGTGCAGTTCCATCCTACCGGTCTGTTCAACCATGAACAGCAGATCCCGCTGCTTACGGAAGCACTTCGCGGTGAAGGTGCGATGGTCATCAATCATAGCGGCGAACGCTTCGTTTCCCGCTACGATCCGCGCGGTGAACTTGCTCCTCGCGATGTGGTCTCGCAGGCCATCCTCAGTGAAATGCTGGCCACTGGTGAAGACCACATGCATCTGGACTGCACCAAACTCGACTGCGATGTGACCAAACGCTTCCCCACGGTGTTCGAAAGCGGGATGCGGATCGGCATTGATATGCGTGAACAGCCTCTGCCCATCGTGCCTGTAGCACATTACTTCTGCGGTGGTATTCTGGTCGACCTGCATGGCAGAACGACGCTTGACCGTCTCTACGCCGTGGGTGAATGCAGCTGTACAGGCATCCATGGTGCTAACCGTCTGGCAAGCACCTCTCTGCTCGAAGCTCTGCTGTGGGGCATTGCCGCAGGCAAGGATATCGCTTCTCGCATAGGGGCCGAGCCTTTCGATCCTCGTCTGTACTCCGAGATCCCGGACTGGGAGCATACCGGCAGTGAGCAGAACGATG
>JAFWYI010000193.1 GCA_017522745.1 Mailhella sp. | reverse complement strand
GCAGAAACGCTTTTCGGTTTTTCCCAGAGCCTTGTGAAAAACGACAATCCTCTGTTGAACCGTCTTGGCCATGAACTGTCTGAGCAGGTGCTGAATCCCGGCGAACTGTACGTTGAACTGAAGCCTCATCAGGCTATGACCGTACAGGAAATGGCAATGCAGTTTCTGATGAATCCTGAGAGTGTTCCGCTGAAGATCACGTCTCAACCCGGAAAGAGGGCGATGCAGGAATATCTGAGCGCTAAATAATATAGGTTGATCAAGCATTGAGGCGGTGGGGCAACTCACCGCCTTTTTCTTTATCCGCATAGCGCTGAAGCCATCGTCTCACCAACTGCTATGCAGGTAAAAGCGTCGTACAGCAAAGGAGCATAGTCCATTTCCTCACACGCTAGAATCGTACGACAGGCTCCTCCAGAACTCATTCAGAAGCACAACGAAGAGCTTTCTAGAAATAGCACATAAACGAAGTCCCCATCGCTGCATGGTACAGGATGGGGACTTCGTTCAGTTGATATCAGCTAGTTGGACTTATGCTTCGTCCATACCCGCTTGATGGGGTGCGTCTCGTTATAATGCTCATGAAAAGCCTTGAGGCGGCGCTGGATACGAAGAGTGCGGCGCATCATTTCGCTAAGGCCGGAAAAAGCAGTCGAAAGGATGATACCCACGGTAAGGCAGGCTATGCCGCTGTAGAGGTACAGTCTGTTCGTTTCGGCGTCTGGAGTATCCATCTGCCACACGAGGATAAAGAAGCCAAAGAGGCCTATCATCCACAGCAAGTGTCCACAGCCTTTGACGATGCTTTCCATAGGAATACGGCCGTAGGGGTTCACTTCAACTAGAGCCGTCCACTCCTCGCTCCCGCATTCAGGGCAGCGGGCAAGGTAGTCTGGAAAAACCGTTTTGCAATGAGCGCATTGCAGTTCATGCCTGACATCTTCGTGATGAGTCTCTTTCTGCCGTACAGGGCGAAGGGAGCGCTTTGCAAGAATACCTTTATACTTTTTCATGCCACAGCCTCCTTCTTAGTCGCCAATTTCAAGCTGGCTTTCTGGCGAACGTAAACGATTGCCATAAGACCGAGGCCCGCGGCATAGCCGAAGTGACGCTGTTCATGCGGCAGGAAGAAACCTGTAAGCAGAGCAGGATACATAAGTACCACGGTAGCACCAAGGAGCAGGACACGGTCGAACAGGTTGGTATACGTCACATACCAGCCCTGCACGAAAGAGGCGAAACACACCATGCCAAGGGCCGTCATGGCAAAGATGAATACCGCCAACGGCAAACTGTCGATGTTCCACAGAATGATATCGTGGTTGAAGATGAAGAAGAGCGGCAGCAGTGCGGTACGGATGTCGTAGAAGAAGCCCTGGATGCCGACCGCGATGGGCGAGGCGTTGGCTATGGCCGCACCGGCATAGGCGGCGAGACCCACAGGCGGGGTGTCGTCGGCCAGAATGCCGAAGTAGAAGCAGTACAGATGGGCGGCCATAAGGGGGACAGCCAGCTGCATGCCGTGGATGGTGAAGTTGGACGCCAGTTCCACCAGCACAGGTGCCGTGAGCGAGGCCATGATGATGTAGTTGGCGGTAGTGGGCAGGCCCATGCCGAGCAGGAGGCTGGCGGCGGCAGTGATGAAGAGCAGCAGGAAGATATTGCCCATGGAAAGGATTTCCACGAACGAGGTGATCTGCTGACCAAGGCCGAGGGATACGCAACCCACGATGATGCCGGCAGAGGCGGTGGCAAGAGCCACACCAGCCATATTATTGGCACCGGCAGCCATGGAGTTGAGCAGGTTCTTCACACCCAGCTTGAATCCAGCCCACTTGGAGGTCTTATGAACATGGGCGATGCAAACAGGCTGGAGTACGATGATAACAGCCAGCACACAGATGGCACGGAACACGGAAAGCTCAGCGGAATGCTGGAGCGCGATGAGTTCGTAAAGGAGCATGCCGAGAGGCAGGAGGAAATGCAGACCGTTGCGAAGTACATGCCAAGCACGGGGCAGTTCGTCTTTGGAGAGCCCGCGCAGACCGAGCTTGCATGCTTCAACGTGGGTGATCCACAGCAGGGCGGCGTAAGACGCGAAAGCCGGAACGGCAGCTGCTTTAGCCACTTCCACATAGGGCACGTTCACATACTCGGCAATGATGAAGGCCGCGGCGCCCATGACAGGGGGGGCCAGCTGACCATTGACCGAAGAGGCGACTTCGATGGCAGCAGCCTTCACTGCAGGATAGCCCACCTTCTTCATAAGGGGGATGGTGAAGGTACCCGTGGTCACCACGTTGGCGATACTGGAGCCGGAGACCATACCGGACAGGGCGGAGCTGAACACTGCAGCCTTGGCGGCACCGCCACGGTACTTGCCGAGGCCGCTGATAGCGAGCTGGGTGAAGAAGGTACCGCCACCGGCACGGTCAAGCATGGTGCCGAAGAGTACAAAAAGGAAGACCACAGTGGCCGACACCTGAAGCGGGATGCCATAGATGCCCTGGGTATCCATAGTTATCTGGGAAACGAAGCGGGTGAGGGAAGCGCCTTTGAAGGCAATAATGTCAGGGAGATACGGTCCGGTGAACACATACAGGATGAAGATCGTGCTGATGACGGGCAGTGCCGGGCCAAGCACGCGGCGTGTACCTTCGAGCAGAAGGACAACGAGCAGGACACCCATAAGGATATCGCGCATATTCGGGTCGCCCGGGCGGGAAGATATACCAGCATAATCCAGAAAAATATAAAGCGCGGCCACAGCAGCCATGATACCGAGGATATAATCCAGAACGGTAACTCGATTCATGGCAAGGAGGATACGAAGGTCCCACCGCGCAGAAGAGGCAGACGGCTTGATGAGAGGAATGTTGAGATAAACAAGGGTGATGGCAAAGGCCAGATGGATCGACTTGACGAATACGGAGTCAAGAAGAAGAACGCTGGCTGTTGCCATCTGAAAAAGAGACCAGCACAGTGCAACGATGAAGGTGATCTTACCCGTGATGCCCATGGTGTCGCCGCGCATGCCGTGTTCGGCATTCACGAGCTCTTCCCGGTACTTATCACCGGCAGGATCTTTCTGGATATGCTTATGAGCCATAGCTTTCCCGGAAAATTATGAATGATACAGAAAATGAAAAACGGGGGGCGGACGAATCCGACCCCCGCAGGCGGACTATGCCGCAGAGTTATTTGATGAGGCCAGCTTCCTTGAAGTACTTTTCAGCACCGGGATGCAGGGGAGCGGTACGGCCTTCGAGCAGG
>JAFWYI010000192.1 GCA_017522745.1 Mailhella sp. | reverse complement strand
GTATCTCCGCAGGGTCGGCAAGATAGGCGGCCAGATCGTAAAAAAGCACATAGCCCAGGCGTCCGCCGAGGATGACCCCCATCATCACCCAGGTCACGTAATCGTCCACCTGCTGCACCGTCCACCGCGACCATGACCGCGATGCGCGCCAGCGGCCCAGAAGCCAGCCGGCGGCGAATGCAAAAACATACATCAGCCCATACCAGTGTACCTGGAGCGGGCCGAGGCTGAGAGCTACGGGATCTATGGAAGGATATTGCATCGTTACTCCTTATGTTCAGGACGGCCAGCATAAAAGCCGCGGCCGCGGGCTGGCAAGAGGCTGAGAGGGCTTCCCTCGCCGGATGGCAGAAAATCCGTCATTTCCTCAGCTTGTCTGCTTCCATCCGTTCTGCCTGAGAAGCGGCTTTGCGGTCGTCGCCTTCTCCATGAGCTTCGAAGAGCCGCCCCCGCACAACGGCCTCGCGGCCATAGCGGGCACGCAGGGCATCCACCGCTTTATCCAGCTTGCCGCGCCGCGACTCGTCCTTCTCCGGCTCCTTCGGCGGCAGGAGCGAAAGCTGGCTCGGCCCGCCCTCTTCGAAGCCGGAAACACCGACCCCGATGAGCCGCACCCTGTCCGCCAGCTCCACGGAATCAAGGATATCTTTTGCGGTATCGTAAATGGTCTTCGTGCTGTTCACGCGCTGTGGAAGCGTGACCTGCCGCGTTATCTGCCGGAAGTCCGCATATTTTATCTTGAGCGTTATCGTTCGTCCGGCAAGTCCATGCCGCCGGAGCGACGTGCCCACCCGTTCGGCATGCCGCATCAGCCATGTCCGCAGGATATCGAGATCACGCGTATCCTCGTCCAGCGTGACTTCCGCGCTTTCCGACTTGGGCGCTGTCCACGGCACGACCTCACGCGGGTCGATACCCTGCGCCCTCGCCCAGAGGACCTGCCCGGCCTTGCCGAATTTGCGTTTCCAGAACTCTTCGCTGTAGCGTGAGACCTCACCGCAGCTCTTCACGCCCATCTGCGCCAGAGCCGCCGCGAACTGCCTGCCCACACCGGGCACAGCTCGCACCGGAAGATCATGGAGAAAAGCAGGAACTTCCTCCGGACGAAGCATGAACAGTCCGTCCGGTTTTCGCTGTTCCGATGATATCTTGGCAAGGAATTTCACAGGAGCTATGCCCACAGAACAGGTCAGGCCTCCTGTCGCTTCGCGCACGGCCTGCTTGAGCTGAAGCCCCATTTCCTCCACCGGTCCGAAAAGGCGTTCAAGCCCCGTGGCATCGAGATAGGCTTCGTCCACCGAGGCCATCTCCACCAGCGGCGAGAAACGCGCTATCGTTTCCCGCACGAGAGCCGACATTTCCGCATAGCGGCGCAGGCGCGGACGGATGTAGACTCCATGAGGACAGCGGCGGCGCGCCTCGCTTATGGGCATGGCCGAACGCACGCCGAACTTTCTCGCCTCGTAGGAGCAGGTACTCACTACGCCGCGATGCTCGCCGCCCACGATGATAGGCTTTCCACGCAGGGAGGGATCGTCGAGCTGTTCGATGGATGCGAAAAAGGCATCCATGTCCATGTGCATTATCCAGCGCTGTGCCGCCAAGGCCGACCTCTTGTTTTGTGCGATAAAGCCCCTCTCGGAAGAGGAATGTCCTTGACATTGCAGAAGGGGCTATCTAATGAAAAAGTACCTGTCTTTTACCATGCCTCTGCATAAAGCGGAAGAGCATGAAGCGGCCCTTGGCATCTGCCGCGGCGGCGTTTACCGCCTTATTTCCACATTCAAGGAGTCAGGATAGTTGGCCAGAAAGAAATCTATGCAGCAGTGGACCGTAGAGGATTCCGTCGATCTTTACGGCATCCGTAACTGGAGCACCGGTTATTTCGATATTTCCCCCAAGGGCGAAGTCATCATCCGCCCCTTCGGACGCGATGGCGGCCCCGAAGTCAGCGTTCTTGAGATCATCAACGAACTCAAGGCGCGTGGCTACGACCTGCCCGTCCTTCTCCGCATCGAGAACATCCTCGATTCCCAGATATCTCTCCTGCATCAGACGTTCCGTTCCGCCATCAGCGAACTCGGCTACAAGGGCGAGTACCGCGGCGTGTTCCCCATCAAGGTCAATCAGCAGCAGCAGGTCGTCTCCAAGATCGCTCAGTACGGCGCGGCCTATCATCACGGCCTCGAAGTCGGCTCCAAGGCCGAACTCATCGCCGCCATCAGCCAGCTCAAGAGCCGCGAAGCCTGCCTCATCTGCAACGGCTACAAGGACGAAGAGTTCATCGACCTTGGCCTGCACGCCCTGAGCATGGGCTTCAACGTCATCTTCGTTCTTGAAATGCCCGGAGAACTGGACATCATCCTGAACGAATCCAAGCGCATGGGCATCCGTCCGCAGATCGGCGTCCGCGTGAAGCTCACCACCAAGGCCAGCGGTCACTGGGCCGAGTCCGGCGGTGAACGCTCCGCTTTCGGTCTCACCTCCGCCCAGATCGTGGACGTGGTGGACGCCCTCAAAGAACAGGACATGCTCGACACCCTGAAGCTGATGCACTATCACCTCGGCTCTCAGGTCCCGAACATCCGCGATATCCGCGCTGCCGTCATGGAAGCCACTCGCATCTACGCCAGCCTCGTGCAGGAAGGCGCGGCCATGGGCTACCTCGACCTCGGCGGCGGCCTTGCCGTGGACTATGACGGCTCGCACACCAACTACGTCAGTTCGCGCAACTACACCATGCACGAATACTGCACCGACGTGGTGGAAGCCGTGATGACCATCCTCGACGCGCAGGGCATCGAACACCCGCACATCGTCACCGAATCGGGTCGCGCCACGGTAGCCTACTACTCCATCCTGCTGTTCAACGTGCTGGATGTGAGCCTCATCGAAGTGGGCAGCCTGCCCGAAGAACTGCCGGAAGACGCCCCCGAACCTGTGCGTAACCTCAAGGAAGCGCTGCAGAACATCAACCCGCGCAACCTGCAGGAAGCCTACAACGACGCCATCTATTACTACGATGAAATGCGCCAGCTCTTCATCACGGGCCGCGTCACCCTGCGTCAGCGCACGCTGGCTGAACGCTTCTTCTGGGCCATCATGCGTACTCTGGCCGAAGAAAAGCACCGCGTGAAGTACATCCCCAAGGAGCTGAACGAGATCGACTCCATGCTGGCGGATATCTATTACTGCAACTTCAGCGTGTTCCAGTCCCTGCCGGACAGCTGGGCCATCGACCAGCTCTTCCCCGTCATGCCCATCCATCGCCTGAACGAGTTCCCGTCCCGTCAGGGCATCCTGTCCGACCTGACCTGCGACTCCGACGGCCGCATCTCGCACTTCATCGACCCGCAGGGCCTCAAGACCACCCTCGAACTGCACCCCCTCAAGGAAAACGAGGAATACTACCTCGGCACCTTCCTCGTGGGCGCGTATCAGGAAACGCTGGGCGACCTGCATAACCTGCTGGGCGACACCAACGTGGTGTCCGTGCGCATCCAGGAAGACGGCACCTACGACTTCGTGCGCGAGATCGACGGCGACTCCGTGTCCGACATCCTCGCCTACGTGGAATACGACCCGCGCCGCGTCCTCATCGGCATCCGCAAATCCGCGGAACGCGCCGTGCGCGAAGGCCGCATCTCCCCGGCACAGCGTTACAACCTCATGCAGGCCTTCGAAGACGGTCTGCGTGGCTACACCTATTTCGAAAGGTAGCAGGCTGGAGGAAGGAAGGCGGGCAGACCGAAACCCCGCCTTTCCCTCCCCCCTTTCCTCTTCGAGACTTTTCCTTTAAGGTGGACACGAGTTTTCTTCTGTCCTTTGACCGACCACCACTGTCTTCCCCCTGAAACTTCAGGCTTCAAGGAGCAAAGATATGGCAAAAGTGCTGATCATCGGCGCAGGCGGCGTGAGTTCCGTAGTCACGCATAAATGCGCTCAGGCCGCTCATGTTTTTTCTGAAATCGTCCTCGCCAGCCGTACCAAGGCCAAATGCGACGCCATTGCTGCCAGCGTGAAGGAACGCTACGGCCGTGACATCGAGACCGCTCAGGTCGACGCCGACAACGTGCCGGAACTCGTGGCCCTCATCAAACGCGTGCAGCCCGACCTCGTGATGAACATCGCCCTGCCCTATCAGGATCTGCACATCATGGACGCCTGCCTTGAAGCCGGCGTGAACTATCTGGACACCGCCAACTACGAACCGCCGAACGACGCTCACTTCGAATACAAGTGGCAGTGGGCCTATCAGGAAAAGTTCGAAAAGGCCGGCCTCTGCGCTCTCCTCGGCTCCGGTTTCGACCCCGGCGTCACCAACGTGTTCTGCGCCTACGCCCAGAAGCATCTGCTCGATGAGATCAACGTGCTGGACATCATCGACGCCAATGCCGGCGATCACGGTCTGCCCTTCGCCACCAACTTCAACCCCGAGATCAACCTGCGCGAAGTTTCCGCCAAGGGCCGCTACTGGGAACGCGGCGAATGGGTGGAGACCGATCCCCTCGCCTGGAAGATGAACTTCGACTTCCCCGAAGGCATCGGCAAGAAGAACTGCTACCTCATGTATCATGAAGAGCTGGAGTCTCTGGTCAAGAACCTCAACGGTATCCGCCGCGCCCGCTTCTGGATGACCTTCGGCGACGCCTACCTGAACCACCTGCAGGTGTTCAAGAACGTGGATCTCATCGGCATCGAACCCATCAAGTTCCAGGGACAGGACATCGTGCCTCTCCAGTTCCTTGCCAAACTCCTGCCCGACCCCGCTTCTCTCGGTCCCCGCACCGTGGGCAAGACCTGCATCGGCTGCCTGATGCGCGGCAAGAAGAACGGCGAAGAAAAGACCTACTACATCTACAATATCTGCGACCATCAGGAATGCTACCGCGAACTGGGTTCGCAGGCCATCTCCTACACCACCGGCGTTCCCGCCATGGTCGGCGCCATGATGATGGTCTCCGGCAAGTGGAACAAGCCCGGCGTGTGGAACATGGAACAGATGGATCCCGATCCCTTCCTTGAAGAACTCGCCAAGTATGGCCTTCCCTGGACCGTGATCGAACCCGCTCTGTAAGAACGCGTATGCAGGAGAGCGGACAGGGAACGCCCTGCCCGCTCTCTTCGTTTGCATCGGAGGCATGATGACTCCCGAAGAACGCATCGCACGACTCGAAGAGCAGAACTACTTTCAGGAAAAACTCCTCTCCCAGCTCAATGAAGCGCTCACCTTTCAGCAGGCGCAGATAGACCTTCTGGAAAAACGCATCGCAGAACTGGAACAGAATGTGGAGACCCTGATGCAGTCCGCCCCTCAGGACGCCCCTGCCAATACGGCTCCACCTCATTATATGCCGGAAAGGTATTGAGATGACCGAATATCTGAACAAGCTGAAGCCGGAAGCATGGCCTTCCCCCTGCTTCGTCACCGACATAGCAAAGCTCCGCAGGAATGCCGACATCCTTGATGGCGTGCAGAAGCGCACGGGAGCGAAGATCATGCTGGCGCTCAAGTGCTTCTCGCAGTGGATGACCTTCCCTGTGCTTTCCCGCGCCATGAGAGGCCCGCTGTACGGCTGCTGCGCCAGTTCTCCCGATGAAGCCCGCCTTGCCAAGGAAGATTTCTGCGGCGAGGTGCATGCCTTCGCTGCCGCATGGAGCGAGGAGGAACTCGCCGAGACCCTGCGCTATGCCGACCACATCGTGTTCAACTCCTTCGCCCAATGGAAACGCTTCAAGCCGCTGGTGAAGAAGGCTGAAGAGGAACGCGGCATCGAGATCGAGTGCGGTCTGCGCCTCAATCCCGAACACTCCGAAGGCGCCGTGGCCATCTATGACCCCTGCTCCTCCGGCTCCCGCCTCGGCATCCGCCCCGCATCCTTCGAAGCCGCGCTCGCGGAAGATCCCAGCGCGCTGGACGGCATCTCCGGCCTACACTTCCACACGCTCTGCGAACAGAATTCCGACTGCCTCGCCCGCACGCTCGAAGCTGTGGAAAAGCACTTCGGCAAATATTTCCACCAGATGAAGTGGATAAACTTTGGCGGCGGTCACCACATCACCCGGGACGATTACGATATCGACCTGCTCTGTTCCTGCATCGAACACGTGCGGGACACCTACGATGTTCAGGTCTATCTTGAACCCGGCGAAGCTGTGGCGCTCAACGCGGGCGTCCTCGTTGCCACTGTACTCGACGTGGTGCAGGCCGACATGCCCATCGCCATCCTCGATACTTCCGCCGCCTGCCACATGCCCGATGTCATGGAAATGCCCTACCGCCCCAACATCATCGGTTCCGGTGAAGCGGGCGAAAAGGACTTCACCTGCCGTCTGGCGGGCAAATCCTGCCTTGCGGGCGACGTTATCGGCGAGTATTCCTTCGATAAAACGCTCGAACCCGGCGACAAGCTGGTCTTCCTCGACATGGCCATCTACAGCATGGTGAAGACCACCACGTTCAACGGTCTGCGCCTGCCTTCCATCGCCATCTGGGATTCTGAGACCGATCAGCGCCGCGTGACGCGCACCTTCGGCTACGAAGATTTCAGAAGCCGCCTGTAAAAAAGCCCAGCTCATGCATCAAAGCCCGCACCATGCGGGCTTTTTTGTTTTTTAAACACAGATTATCATAAAATAACAATTGTATTATTATACAATAGAATAATACATATCACACATTATTGTATTACTATGTGTAAAAAACTGTACGTTATAATATATCTAATATTGTTTTTTGAATACAAAAGAAACTATACATTTCCCAAGCCATAGTTACTGGCGAACGAAAACCTTGTTGCTTGCGTGCATCGTTATTCTATGCCGCAACAAAACAAGAAAACAGTGGGAAGGTATAGTATGAAGAAACTTCTTACCCTCATGCTGGCAGCCGGTCTTACCTTTACGGCCGCCAACGGCGCTTCTGCCGTAGAACTCAATGTCAGCGGCATGTACGATTTTGCGTTCAGCGGTTCTGAAGGGCTGAACGGCAGCAATTCATTCATGGATGCTTCCGATTACCGCCACTACACCGGACACAATTACAACGAACGCCACTTCGACGTGTATCAGCGCCTGCGTCTTGGCATGGAATTCGTCATGAGTGAACAACTCTCGGCGTTCTATCAGGCGCAGGTCGGCACCTTCGTGTGGGGCGGCCCGTACAAGGGAGCCAGCAAAGCTGAAGCCGACGGCGGCGCGCTGGCCACGCGCGCGGCCAACTTCGTGACGCGTCTCGCCTATCTGGACTGGTTCATCCCGCAGACCTCCATCCAGGTCCGCATGGGCCAGCAGAGCGTCGTCCTGCCCAGCTTCGTGGCTGGCAGCCCCATCCTCGACGACCCCGCCACCGGCGTCGTCATTTCCGCGCCCATCACCGACTATTTCGACCTTTCGGCCTTCTGGCTGCGTGCCATAGCCGACCCTCTGAAGACGTCCTCCGGCGAATATGAATACGATGACGCCGACGTGGATCTCTTCGGCCTCGTGTGCGACCTGCGTTTCGACGCTTTCCGCTTTGCCCCCTGGGCCATCGTGGGGCATGGCGGCAAGAACTTCGATAAAGTGCGCAGCTCCGGTCCCACC
>JAFWYI010000191.1 GCA_017522745.1 Mailhella sp. | reverse complement strand
GCATCATTTGCTTTTTCCTGTCAACAACTTTTTTCAAAGTTTTTTCAGAAAAGCTCTTCAGCACCTCGCTCCTCCCTGCCCCGTAGGGCTTTCTCAGAGCCGCTGTGCCTCAGCGCGTTGTTGGTTATGCCCAAAACAGACCACCTTGTCAAACACTTTTTTCTAGTTTTTTGAGAAAATTTTGAAGAATGTTTATAGCACGCTTATTTTATTAATTAAATACTAAAAAATATATTAACCTCAACTAAAAACATTCAACACCCCTCCCCTTCCCACGCAGCCTACGCCATGAACTACGCTTTTTTCGTGCGTGCAATCACAGCATTAACCTTTAAAAGTGGAAACACTCTTTCAAGCTCCCTCTCTTCTTTACAAAGGCGACGACTAATATTAACTATGTTACGCTCGTATTGTTTGAGCGCTCAACCAATTTTTCTATGCACTATTTCAGGAGGCTCTTCATGGAAAAATCTCCAGAAGTTCTCACTGCCCTCAAGATACTCGACAAATTCACCAGCGATCAGTGCTGCGGGAAATGCATTTCCTGCCGGGAAGGTACGCGGCAGATGCAGTACCTGCTTTCCACCGCACACCCCAAGCCTACGGGGATGGACATGCACATGATCAATCTGCTCGGCAGCCTTATCGATCATACTGCACGCTGCGGACTGGGCAAAAGTATCGCCCGCCAGGTGCTGGCCGTGCTTGCCGGTAAGGGCGAAGCAGAACGTGTCATCGAAGAATACCTGCCCGGCCCCTATCAGGAGCTGCTTTTCTTCCAGATCGACCCCGCTCGTTGTATCGGCTGTTCCAAGTGTGCGCGCAACTGCCCGGTGGATGCCATCCACGGCGTGATCAAAAAGCCCTATGTTATCGACCATGACGCATGCATCAAATGCGGCACCTGCATGATGAACTGTAAATTCGGCGCCATCGCCATTAAGGACTGACCTATGGGTATGATGACTATCGACGGCATCCGCGTCGAATTCACGGATGAAGCCAATGTTCTCGATGTCATCCGCAAGGCTGGCATCGATCTCCCCACGCTGTGCTACGTTTCTGAGCTTTCCGTGTATGGAGCCTGCCGCCTCTGTACTGTTAAAGATGATGAAGGTCGCTACTTCGCATCCTGCACGGTGAAGCCCCGCGACGGCATGAACATCCAGACCAACACTCCGGAACTGCATCAGTACCGCCGCCTTCTCGTGGAACTGCTTCTGGCCTCCCACGACAGAGACTGCACGACTTGCCATAAGAATGGTAGTTGCCATCTGCAGGAGCTGGCCGAACGCATGGGCATGCGCCATGTTCGCTTCAAAAACCTGCAGGAAGAGCATCCTGTCGATATCAGCTCGAACTGCATCGTCCGTGATCCCAACAAATGCATCCTCTGCGGCGACTGCATCCGTATGTGCGACAACGTACAGGCCGTGAACGCCATCGACTTCGCCGGCAAGGGCGTAGGTACGCTGGTGACGCCGGCCTACAACAAAAAGCTGGCCGACACCGACTGCGTGGACTGCGGGCAGTGCCGCGTGGTCTGCCCTACGGGTGCTATCTACATCAAGGACCACGTGGACGAAGTCTGGGCCCTGCTCTCCGACCCCCGAGTGAAAGTCGTTGCTCAGATAGCCCCGGCCGTCCGAACCGCCATCGGTGACAGCTTCGGATTCCCGGCTGGGAAGAATGTGATGAATCGCCTCGTTCCTGTGATGCATCGTCTCGGCTTCGATGAAGTGTACGACACGGCCTTCGGTGCCGACCTCACCGTAACGGAAGAAGCCAAGGAACTGGCCGAACGTCTTGATCAGGGAGGCACTCTCCCCCTGTTCACCAGCTGTTGCCCGGCATGGGTGCGTTTCTGCGAAAAGAAGTGGCCGGAATTCGTTCCGAACCTGTCCACCTGCCGCTCCCCCATCCAGATGTTCGGCGCCATGCTTCGCGCCTACCATGCTCAGAAGCCGGATCAGGACGGACGCCGCCTCGTCTCTGTGGCGATCACTCCCTGCACGGCCAAAAAAGATGAGATCATGCGTCCCGAGTCCTTCACCAACGGCGTGCAGGACGTGGACTTCGTACTCACGACCGAAGAACTCATCAGCATGATCAGGACCTACGGTCTCGACCTGAACAACGTGGAGAAGGACGCCGCAGACATGCCCTTCGGCATCACCTCCGGTGCCGGGCTCATCTTCGGTTCCAGCGGCGGCGTGGCGGAAGCGGTCCTGCGAAACTTCATCATCGGGCATAACCGCCAGGAACTGGATACCATCAAGCGCATCGGCGTACGCGGAAACAAGGGACGCAAGGAGTTCACGTTCGAACATGAAGGCCGCACTATCCGGGCGGCCGTGGTGAGCGGCCTGCGGAATGCCGACGAGCTGCTGAAGGAGATCAAGGCCGGCACAAAGCAGTACGACTTCGTGGAAGTCATGGCCTGCCCCGGTGGCTGCGTCATGGGCGGTGGACAGCCTGTACACATCGAACGCAATGTTTTCCGTGAGCGCAGTACCGGCCTCTACGAGACCGATATCAATATGCAGATCAAAAAGCCGAATGAATTCCCTCTGCTGGAAGCCCTGTACGCCACCCTGCTCAAAGGACGCGAACATGAACTCCTGCACAGGAATATGAGCGGGCATTGATGCCGCCCGCGGCAATAATGCCTGCCCCTGAAGCCGCCAGTCCGCTGGCGGCTTTCGTTTTAAACGAAAAGAGCCGGAGGCTCACGCCGGGGCTCTTGTGTTCGTGCGGGATATACCGGAATATCTCCCCGCGGACAAAACTATCCGGATGCAGGGGTTCTGTGAGCGAGACTCATTCGCAATACCTCAGGCTTCGTATTTTTTCGACATCCAGAAACTCGAGTTTGCTCTTCGTGTAGCACGCCAGGATCTTCTCACGCTTCCATTTTCCAATGATCCTGTTCACCGTGAGAGCACTTAGTCCCAACAGCTCTCCGAGCTGACGCTGGGTAAGCTGCGGATGAAAAGAAAGTCTTTTCTCATTAAGGATATAAAATCCATACAGATAAACCGCAAGTTTCTGAGAGTTTGACCTTTGCTTGAGCAACGAAGAGAAAAACTGACAGGAAATACTCTTGGCAGAGACAGAAAAAATGTAATTCTGCAAAAGATCATGATGCCGTTCCAGGAATGAGGTTTCCTGGATAAGATTACGGCTGAATTCATATATGACCACATCGGTCAGGCACTTATGATAGGTGTGGAAATTTCCATATCCGCCGGAAACAAAAGTATCTTTAACGAGACATCCGCCACCGACAAAAAAACGGATCTCATCCTTTTTGCCAGCCACTTCTTTTACATAACAGCAGGTCATCCCCGAGCGGATATAGGCGAAACAGTTTTCCTTATCGCCAAGCGAAAAAATATCACCTTTTTTATAAACGATTTTCTCACCGAGATGAAGCACCTTTTCCCAGCAACGGGACAGGTTTTCCACATAACAGGGCAGTGCCAAAAAGGGATATCTCTCTTGCTCGTCCATAGCTATATCCTTTTTTTTCACGATAAAATAAATTCATCAAACAGAAAACGAAAAAAAGGCGACATGAAAAATCATGGCCTATAAAATATTTCCCCTTTTATCTAACAAAATAATATTCTTTATGAAAGGAACTGTTTCAGCATGATGACTTTTATGTTTATCAAACGATAACTCTGTAGAAAATTTGACAGTTCTCCGGCAAAATGTCTTTTATCTGCCAGAAAAGAAAAGGGGGGGAGCCCCCCTCGATTTTTATACGATAGACATGCCACCGTCCATGAACAGAGTCTGCCCTGTCATGTAATCAGAGGCAGACGAGGCCAAGAACAGGGTTATTCCCATATACTCATCCGTCGTAGAAACACGCCCAAGCGGGATGCCGGCACTCACCTTGGCAAGCAGATCTGGATTCTTCCTGTAATGCTCTTCGTTGATTCTGGTGATGGCAACACCCGGAGCAATAGCATTCACGGTAATACCATACTTGCTCCACTCCGCAGCCAGTACCTTCGTCATCTGAGAAATGGCCTGCTTGGTGACAGAATAGAACGAGGAGCCGTTACGCAAGCACTTGTGGGCGGTGATGGAAAAAAGATTGATGATCTTGCCGCTCTTCTGAGGGATCATGATCTTGCCGGCTTCCTTGTAGCACATGAACGTACCGCGGATATTGACGCCGGAGATGCGATCCCAGTCTTCCAACTCGAAGTCCTCACAGAATTTCATGCAGGTGATACCCGCATTATTCACCATGATATCGAGCCTGCCAAACTTTTCGCGAACATGATCGAACAGGGCGGCTACAGAACTTTCTTTACTGATGTCCACCTGAAAGGCGGTGACTTTCAATCCTGCCCCACGCATCTCCTGCGCTGCGGCTTCTGCTTCTTCAAGGTTGCGGTTGGCAATGATGACTTCTGCCCCGCCAATGGCCAGAGCTTCTGCCATGGCACGACCAAGCCCAACGCTGCCCCCTGTAACCACTGCTTTTTTGCCGGTAACGTCAAAAAATTTCATACTGATTCTCCTTTTTCCAAACTTAGATCATCCCAAGCGCACGGGGGATACACAGGATAACTTCCGGAATATACGTGATCACCATAAGTACCACGAGTTCAACGGCCACAAACGGAAGCGCCTGCTTGATAACACGTTCAACAGTAATACCTGCCGCCGAAGCACCGACAAACAGCGTCATGCCCACGGGAGGAGTGGCAAGACCGATACAGAGGTTGACTATCATCACAACGGCGAAATGGATGGGGTGAACACCAAGAGAAACTGCTACAGGAGCAAGGATGGGGGCAAGCAGCAGGATAATGGCGTTCGTTTCGAGCAGCATACCCATGATGAGCAGGAGCACGTTGAAGAGCAGAAGGACAACGTATTTATTCTGTGTAAGGCCGAGAATGAATGTTGCCACTTCCTGAGGAATACGGTTCACGGAAAGCAGCCATCCGAAAGGCGTTGCCGCACCAACGACCAGAAGAACAACCGCAGAGGTGATGCCTGCTGCCACTAGAGAATCCAGACAGTCCTTGAAGGAGAGCGTCCGGTAAACGACGACACCGAGGAAAAGGGCATACACGGCAGCCAGAGAGCCACCTTCCGTAGGAGTGCAGATGCCGCCACGAATGGCATACAGAATGAAGATGGGCATGAGCAGGGCAAGAGAAGCACCCTTGAAACTAACCCAGAGTTCTTTGAAGGAGAACGGATCTTCGCATTTGGGGAAATGATGCTTGCGCGCCATGTAGCTGTTCATGGCCATAAGCCCACCGGCCAGCAGCAGACCAGGCATGATGCCAGCCATGAACATGGTACCAACCGAAACATTCATGAGGGCGCCGTATACGATCATGCAGATGCTGGGCGGAATAATGGGGCCAAGAACACCCGTGGCCGCGGCAAGGCCTGCGGAATAGCTGATGGGATAGCCTTCTTTCGCCATTCCGGGGGCCATGATCTTGGTAAGAGCGGCTGTATCCGCAGCACCGGAACCAGAAAGACCGGCAAAAATGGTACCCGTCAGAACCATAGAGTGGCCAAGACCACCATGCATACGGCCCACGAGTACAACAACGAAGCGAAGCAGGCGGGTCGTGATGCCCGTCCGGTTCATCAGTTCACCGGCGAGCAGGAAGAACGGCACGGCCATAAGAGGGAACGAGGCCGTGGCGGCATACATATTGTTCGCCAGAACTTCGATAGGGAAGCGGGAAGCAAAGACGATAGCGCAAACGACACCAAGAGCAAGACTGAACGCAATGGGAATGCCGCCAAGCAGCGCCAGAAAGAAGGGGATTATGAGAAACGCGGTCATGAAGAAGCTCCTTCCTTCGTCGTCGTTTTCAAAATTACATAGACAAGCTGGATAAGCATGAACACAGAACCTACGACCATGCTGATGCGGGAATATATGAGAGGGATGCGCATGGCATCAGAATATACATTCATATTCAGCATAGCGACTTTCCAGGACGCTTTGAGCAGCAGCACCAGGATAACGGCTACGATAATGTAGCCTATGAGGTAGGCACTTTTTCTTAAGACGGGAGGAAGCTTATCAATAAAAAGAGTGATGCCAATATGCTCAGCACGGCGAATAGCAACACTGGCACCTACAAATGCCACCCAGGGCATAAGAAGCAGATTTACTTCTTCAGGCCAGGTGAGAGCAGCATTCGCAAGATAGCGCAGACAGACCTGAAGCGTCGTCGTAAGAGTCATGACCGTAATGGCTGCCACAATAATGCCTTGCGCCACCTTGTCCATGACATTGCTGAATTGATAAAAACGAGAGAGAAAAGACATTCAGAATACCTCCGAGGTCTGCCACTGAGGAGGGAGTACCAAACACACTGGAACTGGCCCCTAAAACTGGCGGGACGGAACGAATCACAGTTCGTCCCGCCCCGGGGACTAGGCTTTTTACTTTCAGTTACTTCTGAGCGGCTACAACGCGTTCAATAAGATCTGCAGGGATCTTCTTGGCGAAGTCGGGCCACACGGCCTGAGCAGCAGCGCTCCACAGCTTACGTTCTTCTTCCGTGGGCTTGTAGTACTTCATGCCGCATTTTTCGGTGAGGAGCTTCAGGAACTGGGAGCTCATCTCGGCGCTGATCTTGGCATTGTACTTCTGGGCTTCGTCAAAGGCCTGCATAACGGCCTTCTGCTGTTCAGGAGTAAGGCTGTTCCAGGTGGGCTTGCTCATCATGACGACGTGCTGGTTGCAGATGCCGTTGGCGTCATCGGTGAGATACTTGAGGGCTTCGTAGTGCTTCGCCCAGTAGATCCATGCGGCATGCAGGAGCTGACCGTCGATGACCTTCTGTTCAAGAGCGGAATAGGTTTCGCCCCACGGCACGGGAGTACCGCTGGCGCCCCACTTCTTATACAGGGATTCTTCGATGGGAGAACCGGCGATGCGAAGCTTGAGGTCCTTGGTATCGGCAGGAACACGAACTTCATGCTTATTGTTGGTCAGATAGCGGTAACCGCAACCGTTATCCCAGGTGCCAAGTACGCGAACGCCCATATCCTTTTCTGCTTCAGCTATGATTTCCTGACCAACAGGACCCCACCAGACCTTATGGGAAGACTCGATGGACTGGAAGATGTAGGGCAGGTCACCCACAAGAAAAGCATCGGTAAAACCAGCAAGGTTGTTGCTGCCTGCCTGACCGATATCGATGCTGCCAAGCTTCAGGTTATCTACGTTCTGAGTTTCAGTGCCCAGCACGCCGTTATGGTGAATTTCGAACTCCAAGGTGCCGTTGGAAAGTTCCTTCACGCGCTTAGCAAAGAATTCCGCAGATTTGTACAGGTTGTTATCCGGAGAAGAAGGCTCGGAGTAAATAAGAACGCGAGGCTCGGCAGCCTGAGCCTGAGCAGGTATGACGAAACAGGCGGCCAGAAGGGACAGGATACCGACTTTCAGAAAAGCAGACTTCATACTATTCTCCTTATATCAGAGAGTTTTATCCCGACCAAG
>JAFWYI010000190.1 GCA_017522745.1 Mailhella sp. | reverse complement strand
GTGTTAGGTGTTTAAACGGAGTATCGTATGTCATTGGAACAAAAGCAGAAAGTTCTGGCCGCGCTGGCTGATGGCTCAGAGCGTGCCTTCCAGTTGCAAAGTTCTCTCACCGCACTGCGCGGATTAGGTCCTGCCAATTTCGGCGATGGCGAACAGGCCAAGGCCGATTATCTTGAAAGCTGGCTCCGCGCTTTCGGTATAGATGATATTGAGCATGTCGATGCTCCGGACAGTCGTGTTCCTTCCGGCAAACGTCCCAATATCATCGTTCGCATTCCTGGAAAGTCGGAGAAGACGCTGTGGATACTCGGCCACATGGACGTGGTCCCCGCCGGCGATGAGAATCTCTGGAATACGGATCCGTGGACAGTCACTCGAGATGAGAACGACCCCGACCTCATCTATGGACGCGGCGTGGAAGACAATCAGCAGGCCATCGTGTGTGGCTGCATGGTCGCCGCGGCTCTGAAGGAGCAGGGCGTTACGCCTGACCTAAGCCTCGGTCTTATTTTCGTTTCCGATGAAGAGACGGGCAATGCCTACGGCATACAGCATCTTTTTGCCGAGCGGCCTGATTTCGTGAAAGAGGGCGATCTCGTCATGGTCCCGGATTCCGGCAGTGAGGATGGGCGCTTTATCGAAGTGGCGGAAAAAGGTATACTCTGGCTTCAGGTCACAGTGCAGGGCAGGCAGTGCCATGCCTCCAAGCCCGATGACGGCAGGAATGCCCTGGTCGCTGCCGCGGCTATGATCCTTGGCGTTGGCGATGTGGAAAAGCATTTCGATGCCCGCAACGATATCTTCTCTCCGAATCGCTCCACGTTCACTCCTACCAAGCATGAAGCCAACGTGCCCAACGTGAATACCATGCCCGGGCGTGAAGTGTTCTGCATCGACTGCCGCGTTCTTCCCTGCTATACTCTTGATGAGGTCCTTACGGCGTTCCGTGCCCTTGGCGCGAAGATAGCTGGCGAATACGGAGTGAGTGTCGATGTCGATATCGTGATGAGCGAACCTGCGGCCGCGCCCACACCTGAAGACAGCGCAGTCGTCGTCAGCCTGAAGAAGGCTGTCAAGGAAGTGCTGGGCGTGGAATGCTGGTGTGGCGGCGTTGGCGGCTCAACTGTCGCTGTCAGCTTCCGTGAACGCGGGATCTCTGCGGCGGTGTGGGCGCATATTTTCGAAAACTGCCACACTCCCAATGAAGCGGCTCGTCTTTCCTTCGCTGTTGGCGATGCTCAGGTCTACGCTTCCATGCTGTTTACTGATTGAGTGAGGGGTTATGCGTACGATTCAGGTTGTCAATGTCCGCTGGTATAACGCCACTGCCTGGTATGGTGTGACCTTGGCGCATTGCCTGCAAAAGGCCGGGCATGAATCCCTTGTGGCTGGCCTGGAAGGGACGCCGCCGCTTGCGAAAGCACGCGAACTGGGCCTGCCGACCATCGCTCTTCCGTTCAATACAGCCTCCCCCGCAAAGCTCGTTTCCCTGTGGCACAGCATGGATAAACTTGTTCATGATTTCCAGCCGGATATCGTGAACTGCCATCGCGGTGAGGCTTTCATCCTCTGGGCCCTTCTTCAGAAAAAGCATGGCTTCGGCCTTGTCCGCACCAGAGGGGATCGTCGTCTGCCTAAGAACGGTCTGGTCAATCGCTGGCTTCATTGCTCGGCCGCAGATGCCGTCATCGCAACGAACAGCCTGATGACCCGTCATTTTTCCGAAGTCCTGCACGTGCCGGGGGCGAGATTGCATACCATCCTTGGCGGGGTGGACACGGCTCGTTTCCAGAAGGATGGTGCCGCTCGCAGAGAAGTACGCCGCCAGTACGGTTACGATGACAGCCATATCGTCATGGGTCTGCTGGGCCGCATGGACGAGGTGAAGGGCATCAAAGAGACGATAACGGCTCTTGCGCTTGCTCGAAAACTTTCCCCGGAGGCACATCGTCTGCGCTTTCTGGTCATCGGCTTCGACTCCGAGTTCACAACGGCAGAAGTGGCCCGCTGGACTGAGGAGCAGGGACTTGGCGCACTTGGAGAAATCGTCACTGTGACAGGCAAAGTTCCCTCGCCGGAAGCTGTCATCAACGCGCTCGATCTGGGCGTTCTGGCTTCGCTTGGCTCTGAAGCTATCGCACGCGCGGCGCTGGAGATCATGTCCTGTGGGGTTCCGCTCATTTCTTCGACCACGGGTGTGATGCCTGATCTTATCCCGGCTGAATATAGCTTCGAGCCCGGTGATACTCAGACGATGGCGGAAAGGATGGTTCAGGCACTCGACGCGAATTGGCGGGAGAAGCTCGCGGGATACTGTTTTCAGCGTGTACACGAAGGCGGTCTCCGCTTCGAAGATTTCCTTGCTTCCACGCTGGCGGTCTACGAACCCATTCTGGCAGACAAGAAGTAGTTTCCCTTTCTGAATACAAAAGGCCTCGCGTCGTGTACTGGACGCGAGGCCTTTTGTATGTTCAAGGGGTCAGCGAAGGGCTTCGGGGTCTTTGTCCCACATGGTGAGGGCTCGGCATACTTCGTTGCCGTCATCACAGCGGCGTATACTGTGCAGAAGGCTGTAGGGAACATTGCGGCCGAGTACGTTTTCTGGCGCACCGGATGGTGTGGGAGAAGGTGCGCTCACACACTCGAGTTCTTCCTGAGGGAAACACTCAGAACGGAAGGTGATGTCCAGCAGACGAGGGACCAGCGGAGAAGTATGTGTTTCGCCTTCATGCGAAAGCATGGGAGTAGGCGGCAGAGTTTCCATGAGCCAGGCCAGATAGCGGGTGTTGTTCACATGACCGTTGATGTCCAGATCGTCACGGCGGACGCGGAGCAGGCAGGAAGAAACATTGTCACCCTTGATCCGCGGGACGACACGGCAGGCAAAGCTGTCACAGGGGCGGGGAGAGGAAGGAAATTTTTGGGCTATGGCCTCAGGAACCGTCGTCATACTGCGATCGGCCAGATTCATGACGGTCCAGGAACTTCCACCGCTGACGATGAGCCTGTC
>JAFWYI010000189.1 GCA_017522745.1 Mailhella sp. | reverse complement strand
GACGAAATTCACCGATCAGGCCCGTTCTCTCGAACTGTGACTCGAAGCCATGTACGTGGCAGACCGCTACCTGAAGCCTGGCGGCACGTTCATCGCCAAGATCTTCATGGGGCCGGATTTTCAGGATCTCGTAAAGCCGCTCCGTGCGCGCTATACCACCGTCAAGACGTTCAAACCCAAAAGCTCCCGCGCCGAAAGCAAGGAAATCTTCGAAGTGGCGATGGGCTTCAAGGGTCCCGTTCAGGAATAACAAAACTTTTCGTTTGGAGGATATATGTCGGGACATAACAAATGGGCAAACATCAGACTCCGCAAGGGCGCTCAGGACGCCAAGCGCGGCAAGGCCTTCACCAAGGCCGCCAAGGAAATCATCATCGCTGCCAAGGCTGGTGGTGATCCGGCCGGCAATGCCCGTCTGCGTTCCGCCATCGCGGCCGCCAAGGCCGTGAACCTGCCCAAGGACAAGATCGAAGCCGCTATCCGTAAGGGTACCGGTCAAGATGCCGGCGGCGAACTCTTCGAAATCACCTACGAAGGCTACGGTGCCGGCGGCGTCGCCATCATCGTCGAAACCGCTACCGACAACAAGAACCGTACCGTTGCCGAAGTGCGCCACGCCTTCACCAAGTACGGCGGTGCCATGGGCGAAAGCGGTTCCGTGTCCTTCCAGTTCGACCGCATGGGCGTCATCACCCTCGATAAGGAAAAGTATGCCGACGAGGAAACCGTGATGAACATGGCTCTCGAAGCCGGTGCCGAAGACGTGCAGGACGAAGATACCGTGTGGGAAGTGCGTACCGCCATGGGCGACTTCAACGCCGTGCGTGAAGCTCTTGAAGCCGAAGGCGTGGAAATGATGGAAGCTCAGCTGGCCATGGTGCCCCGCATGCTCAACCCCATCGACGCCGAAACCGCCAAGAAGCTCGTGCGCCTCACCGACGCCCTCGAAGACCTCGACGACGTGCAGAACGTGTTCACCAACGCCGACTTCCCCGAAGACTTCGACCCCGAAGCTTAAGTTTGACAGCGGCTCCTGAAAGGGATATAACGCCGCGCATAGGCCAGTAGCTCCAACGGCAGAGCGGCGGTCTCCAAAACCGCATGTTGGGGGTTCGAATCCCTCCTGGCCTGCCAGCCGTTCATAAATGAAAGGATCGTCCATTTCCATGGGCGATCCTTTCTGCGTTAAAGCCGTAGATATAGCAATAAAAAGCCGCAGGCGATTCATGGGATTGGTCAGGCTTTGACGGCGAGAACGACGCTGGAAGCCTTGAAGGTAGCAGTAGCGATGTGGCCACGATCGAGTTTGAGGCGGTTCACGCCGGCGAGGGTGACGGTGGCGTTGATTTCCACACCGGTAGAGGTTTCAACGAGAACTTCGGCGGTAACGAAGCCGCGGTTAAGTTTAACGATCTTGCCGGTAAACTGGTTGCGGCTGGATATCTTATATCCTTCTACGTCAGTGAACAGGAGGGTTTCCGTGGCCTTGATGAATGCAGTGGCCTGCTGGCCGAGTTCGAGACCCATTTCCAGGGTGCTGGAGTGGGAGATCTGCGAGTAGATGATTTCGCCAGTTTCAAGCTGAATCGCCACTTCGTCGGTAATGGGTCCAGAGGTGATGGCTATGATTTTGCCAGTAAAGGTGTTATGGGAAGTGGCCTTCATAAAAACTCCTGTAAACCGGATGAGCAGGGTAAGAGGGTGAAAGTCGATCATGTCTGTTCATTTTTTAACAAATATTTTTCGATAATATCCTATTTCTGCATTGGAGCTGTAGCAATTTGGATGTATCTGAGCTCTAGTACTGTTTGTTTAAACAAACAGTATTCGTAATGTTATATTGAAGTTGCTATGGATACTGGGCGCAGTTACTGAAAATAGGATTCCGTGTATCTTCTGATGCAGAGCCTTTATGATGCTGTATGGCAGTTCTCTATGCTTCGTCTGCTGTCAGCATAGCTGTGATGCAGAGTGAGTGCATGAAAAAAGGCGGCCCCGTTCTTTGCAGAACGGAGCCGCCTTGATGTCGTGCAGCTGCGCCGACCTGTTTCAGCTCGCTTCGTGAGGCTTATGGGATCCAGTTCCCGGCAACCTCACCTAGCGTGCGTCTTTCATTAGATGAAGTACAGGACGGTGAGCAGGATGAAGATGGGGTACAGGAAGCCCACGGACCAGGCCATGTAACCGAAGAAGCTGGGCATCTTGACGCCCTGTTCTTCAGCGATAGCCTTCACCATGAAGTTGGGGGCGTTACCGATGTAGGTAACAGCGCCCATGAACACGGCACCAGCGGAGATGGCGGCCAGGGTCATGGCACCGGTGGTCATCAGTTCGGCAGCGTTGCCACCGGCGGTGTTGAAGAACACAAGGTAGGTGGGAGCGTTGTCGAGGAAGGAGGACAGGATACCGGTCATCCAGAAGAACATGGCGTTGATGGGTTCGCCAGCGGCGTTCTGAGTAGCGCCGACCACAGCGCCGAGGGCGCCGTCGGTGCCGGCCTTCAGGATGGCGATGGCGAGGATCATGCTGAGGAAGATACCGATGAAGAGCTTGGCCACTTCTTCAATGGGAGCCCAGGAGAAGCCGTTGAGCTTGCGGGATTCCTTGCTGGTTTTCTTCCAGGAGGCGATGGCGATCACGACATAGAGGATGTCGCGCAGCACGTTCTGCAGTTCCATGGGCACGCCGAAGATGTGGAAGGTCGGGCCGGTCCACTGAGCGGAGAGCAGGGTGTTGCAGACGATGGCAAGGAGGAAGAGGAAGTTGATGTTGCCTTCGAAGGCCAGCTTTTCCTTGGTGCCGGCGGCTTCAGCGGGGATGGGGGAACCTTCCTTCTTGAAGAGGATGGTGTCCAGCAGGAAGTACACGCCGAGCAGGATGACGGAGGCGAGCAGGGTCTTGGTGAAGAGGTACTGAGCGGTCCAGAAGAAGCTCACGCCCTTGAGGAAGCCGAGGAACAGGGGCGGGTCACCGAGGGGAGTGAGGGAGCCGCCGATGTTGGCAACGAGGAAGATGAAGAACACGACCTGATGCACGCGATACTTGCGGTGAGCGTTGGCGCGGAGCAGAGGACGGATGAGCAGCATGGCGGCGCCGGTGGTACCCATGAGAGAGGCAAGGCAGGTGCCCACGGCGAGGATGGCGGTGTTCACGATGGGGGTGCCCACGAGAGAACCCTTGAGGCGGATGCCGCCGGCCACGGTGAAGAGGGCGAGCAGCAGCAGGATGAAGGGCATGTACTCAAGCAGGATAGCGTCGGCAGCGAGGAAGAAGGCATTGCCGAAGCCGAACACGAAACCGCAGGGGATGAGGAACATCAGAGCCCAGAACACGGCAACCTTACCGAAGTTGTGTTCCCAGAAATGGGGGCACTTCAGCGGGCCGAGGGCGATGGAGAGAAGCATGCACACGAACGGGATCACCCAGAGGATGGAGAGTTCGGCGCCTGGCAGATGGAAATGGCCGTCAGCGGCGAGGCCGAGGCTGGGCATAGCCAGCGTGGCCAGAAGAGTAGGAAGGATAAACTTAAGCATCCACGGACTCCTTGTCACGAAAAATAGAATTCCGCATCTGATATCATAAAAAGGCGATATCATCAAGAACTTTCGAATAAGGCGGATGCTTGACGTCAGAAAGCCACGTGGCGGGCAGCTCGGGGTGTCTTCGAAAGTTTTTGTGAAATATGAGGTACTTTGTCAGAGGCGGGGGGGCGCGGAATTTTTCAGGCAAACGCATTAAACAAAAAAAGCCCCGACAAAATGTCAGGGCTTTTGGGATTCATGAGGCTCAGATGAGGCCGTACTGACCGCGGAGCAGGGTGGTCAGAAGTTCCATGGTCTTGTCAGAAGGAGCGCAGAGCGGCAGGCGCACTTCGTTGGTCATGCGGCCCATGATGGCGAGCGCGGCCTTGCAGGGGATGGGGTTGCTCTCGACGAACATGGCGCGGTTCAGGGGTTCGAGGGCGTAGTGCAGGCGGCGGGCTTCAGGGTAATCACCGCGTTCACAGGCGGCCGTGAGCTGGGACATCATGTTGGGCATCACGTTGGAAACAACGGAGATGACGCCCTTGCCACCGATGGAGTAGGTGGGCACCACGGTGAAGTCGTCTCCGGAGAGCAGGATGAAGTCTTCGGGGCACTGTTCGATGATGTCGGAGATCTGCACCAGATTGGCGGTGGCTTCCTTGCAGCCTATCACATGCTCGAGTTCGCGGGCCATGCGGGCCTGCGTGGAGGGCAGGATGTTGGAGCCGGTGCGACCGGGCACGTTGTAGACGAACATGGGCAGGGCCACTTCGTCGTTGACGGCCTTGAAGTGCTGGAAGATGCCTTCCTGCGTGGGCTTGTTATAGTAAGGAGAGATGAGCAGGGCGGCATCAGCGCCGGCTTCCTTGGCGAACTTGGTGAGGCTGATGGCTTCCGTGGTATTATTGGAACCGGAACCGGCGATGACCGGCACGCGGCCTTTGACCTGATCCACACAGATGCGGATAGCGGCTTCGTGTTCGGCGTGGCTCATGGTGGCGGATTCGCCGGTGGTGCCGCAGGGCACGACGCCGTTCACTCCCTGTTCTATCTGCCATTCGATATGGGCGCGGTAGGCTTCCTCGTCGATGGAGCCGTTCTTGAACGGCGTGAGCAGTGCGGTAATGGTTCCGTGAAACATAATCTTCTCCAGAAATTCAATATTTGTGGATTTGTACTTACGTTTTGACACTGACACGAATTGACGTCAAGCCACGTAACGCAACGATACAAGAAGGGAGTTTTCTATCTATCGCTCCATACGAAGCGGATATAGGGCTGCATGACGAGGAGCGTTTTTTCCGCTTCCAGAGCCACGGTGGCCCCGGCCGCGTTCTTATGACCGCCCCCGCCGAACTGAGCGGCGACATTGCGCACATTGTCCGGCCCGGAGGAACGCAGGCTGGCCTTGGTCTGCACCTTGCCGTCCTTTTCATCTTCCCGCAGGAGCATTGCCACGCGGACTCCCGTAAGGCGGCGGAGCTGTTCCACGAAGCCTTCGATATCCTCGCGGGTAGCGCCAGTTTCGGCAAGGAGCTGACGGGTGACGAGGGCAACGGCGAGTTTTCCATCTTCAAGGATGCGGGTCTCGCTCATCAGGCGGCCCCAGAGGCGGAGCTTGGCCTCGCTCCAGTTGTTCTCCAGCTTTTCGCGGATGCTGGAGATGTCCAGCCCTCCTTCACGGAGGGTCGCGGCCAGCCGCAGGGCGCCGGGCGTGGTGTTGCCGTAGCTGAAGTTGCCGGTATCCGTGGAGAGCGCGACATAGAGGGCCTGAGCCGTCGCTCCCTGCAGGGGCGTGCCGAGTTCCTGGATGATGTAGCCCACGAGCTCGCCGGTGGCCGCGGCCGAAGGCACGACCCAGTTGGCCTCAGTGCCGAAGTTCGGATTGGCGAGATGATGGTCGATATTCACCGTGGGGACTCGGTCGAGAAGCGGTTGCAGCGCTTCGCCCACGCGGGCACGGTCGCCGCAGTCCAGCACCACGATGAGCTGAGGATCGCAGGGGAGCTGTTCCACGCTGGTGAGGACAGGTCCGGGCAGGGAGAGGAAATGCAGGAAGCCGGGAACGCCGTCTTCGTTGAAGATGAGAGCGTTCACGCCTATGTCACGCAGGGCCCAGGCCAGAGCGAGGCAGGAGCCCATGGCATCGCCATCGGGATGCGTGTGTGCCGTGATGAGAATGCGTTCGTAGCGGCGCAGGGCGCTGAGAACATCGTCGGGTACTTTGATATCAGTCGTCATAGAAGAACTCGAGATCGCTGTAGGTCATTTCCTCTTCACACACGGCTTCCATCATGAGCAGGCATTTGTCCATGCGGGATTGCAGGTGCCGTTCGCTGTTGCTGATGGAGACCACCTGAAGGCGCAGGCGGACGAGGGATTCCTCGGTGCCTGCTTCGGCGATGGCCACGTTGAAGGTGTTGCGTACCTTCTGCTTCAGGCTGTTCGCAACGCGGCGTTTGCCCTTGAGGGAGTCGTTGTCGTGCAGAGTGTATTCCACGGTGAGGACGCCGATGACCATGGCGGACCTGCCTTTTTAGGAGCGGTAGTCAGAATTGAGGGTCACGTAGGCGTGGGAAAGGTCGGAAGCCAGCAGGCGGGATTCGCCCGGGCCGTCACCCATCACGATATCCAGCGGCAGATCCACTTTATCGAGAGGCTCTTCGAGCAGGGCGTCGAAGTCGAGATCCGTGGGGCGTCCGTCGCGGAACAGTTCCACGCCGCACAGGGTCACGCGCAGGGCCATGGGGTCGAAGTCCACCCCGGCACGACCAGCGGCGGCCACGATGCGTCCCCAGTTGGGGTCGCGGCCGAACATGGCCGTCTTCACGAGCTGGGAATGGCCGATGGTGCGGGCCACCTTTTCGGCATCTTCATCGCTGGCGGCGCCGGTGACGTGGATGTGCATGACCTTAGTAGCGCCTTCGCCATCCTTAACAAGAAGGTAGGCCAGCTCGCCAAGGACTTCGGTAAGTACCTTTTCCAGCAGGGGGAGTTCGTCCGCTTCCACGCGCACGCCGGAAGCGCCGTTGGCAAGACCGTAAAGGGAGTCGTTGGTCGAGGTATCGCCATCCACGCTCACACGATTGAACGTGGCGTCCACAGCGCGGCGGAACATGGCGGTCCATGCGTCGGCATCCACGGCGGCGTCGGTGAGGACGAGAGAGATCATGGTGGCCATGTTGGGGCAGATCATGCCCGCACCCTTGGCAACGCCCGCGAGGAGGACAGTGCCGCCCTTGAGCTGGAGTTCGCGGCCGGCCATCTTGGGGAAGGCGTCAGTCGTCATCATGGCGCGGACGAGACCTTCCACATCGGTCTTGCCGAGAGAGTCCATGAGCGAAGGCACGGCGGTGGCCCACTTGTCCATATCCATCTGTGCGCCGATGACGCCGGTGGAGGCGGGGAGCAGGTCTTCGGGCTCCACGTCGAGGCCTTTTTCCTTCAGGGCGGCGCTCACCATGCTCAGGGAGAGGTGGCAGTTGCCCATGCCCTGTTCACCGGTGCAGGCGTTTGCCTGACCGGAGTTGATGAGGATGCCGCGCACGCCGTCCGCGCCAGCGGCTTCGAGATGGGCCTGCGACACGAGAACGGGGGCTGCCTTGAAAAGATTAGTAGTGAATACGCCGGCGGCAGTGGCGGGAACATCGCTCACTACGAGGGCAAGGTCGTTGCGTTCCAGTTTTTTGCTGCGGAAATCGGCGTTGGCTGCGGCAAGGCGAAAGCCCTGAGGTGTCTTGATCATGGAAAAACCTCCAATCCTGTGGGATACCGGGCAAATCTGCCACACTTGGCCCCGGGGTGCAAGCAGCACAAGTCACGGCAGGACATTTCTTTTCATGACAAGACTTGTAAAGTTTTGACAAGGATATCATCCTGCGACCTCCTCTGTTCCACAGAGCCTTTCCCCTGAAGGCCGGAAATGCCGCCTTGCGTGTGCGGTGCCGCCGTGCTATTCTGACTGTCGGCCTTTTTCCGGTCGCAGAACTTCAACATGGCCTTTGAGCCCATACGTCATTATGTCCGAACTTCTTGAAAAGAAAGCAAAATCTGCCTTCCGCGATTATGTGGAAGCGCTGATCTTCGCCCTTGCGCTGGCATTTGTCATCCGCGCTTTCGTGGTGCAGTCGTTCACCATCCCTTCCGGCTCCATGCTCCAGACCATCCAGATAGGTGACTATCTGCTGGTGAACAAGTTCATCTACGGCGTGAAGATCCCCTTCACCCATACGTACCTGTTCCGCGGGGCTGATCCTCAGAACGGCGACATCATCGTGTTCGAATATCCTCGTGACCCTGATACCGACTACATCAAGCGCGTGGTGGGCGTTCCCGGCGACGTGCTGGAGATGAAGAACAAGAAGTTCTACCGGAACGGCCAGCT
>JAFWYI010000012.1 GCA_017522745.1 Mailhella sp. | reverse complement strand
CAGACGAAGAGCCTCCTCCCGGTCGAAGAACAATGTTTTTCCGGCCTGGATGGCAAGTGCGGCATATTTGTTTTCGATGAGATTGCGGATGGTCGTAAGACCTACGGAGGGCAGATCGACACGTTCGTCCTGACCGGGCTTCACCAGCTTCACGGCAATGCATCCTTCACCGCCAAGCTGACCACCGCGTTTGATGGTGGCGTCCGTTCCTTCAAGACATTCCACAGCGACGACCATGTTTTCCCGCACGATGAGGCACTGGCCTATGTCGAAGGCCCCCATAGCCTTGGCGATGGGCCAGCCGTAGCGGATATCCTTCCACTCGTTTTCGCTGGGCTCACGGCGAGTGAGCGTACCGCTGGGGGCGCGCAGGCCCGGTGCAAGGTCGGCAGAAGCCACGATGCGGAGTCCGTCCTTCTCGATATCGGCAATGATGCCGCGGAGCAGGGAGTCGTCGCCTTTTTTCTTCAGGGAGAAGATGAGCTTGGCGGCACGCCAGTCCGGGCGGAAATCGAGAGCCTTGGGTTTGCTGATGGCACCCGCCATGCAGATCCTGGCTACGCCGTTTTCCTTGAAGAAGTTCACCATGCGGTTGAGCTGACCGAGGTGGAGCTGTTCGTACACGTCGGCAACTTCAGCCGTTGCGGGATCGGTATGCCCGGAAAAGCCGCAGATGACCACGCCAAGCCCGGCAGCACGGGCGTCCTGTGCGATGAGCCGGGGGAACTGGCCGCCGCCGGCGATGATGCCAATATTTTCTGCCATGGGAACTCCGTTGGGAAAAAACTCACGGCAGTATAAGCTGAATGGACGTATACCGCAACCGTCATCATGGCGGCATGACCCGTGGTCGTGGAACATCCGGTGGAAAGTATTCAGGTTCCTCATTTCCGAGGGTGATTCTAGGCTTGCTCTTCGTCCATTATCCTTGTATAAATGTTCACTTCTGCGATACGCCGATTCCTTGCCGCGGAAAGATCGTCAGATTTTTCCCGGTGGGCTTTTCCTCGTGCCGGCTTTCCGGTGCGGACACAGAAAACCGGGTCTTACCCGGAGGTGATATGAATATAGCTCGTAAGATCATCAAGGCGCATCTGCTGGAAGGGGAAATGATCCCCGGCCAGGAGATCGGGCTTCGCGTTGATCAGACGCTCACGCAGGATGCCACCGGCACCATGGCCTGGCTTCAGTTCGAAGCTCTGGGCCTGCCTTCCGTGCGTACCGAACTTTCCGTGAGCTACGTGGATCACAATACGCTTCAGATGGGCTTCCGTAACCCCGATGACCATCGTTTCCTCCGTACCGCCGCGCAGCGATTCGGCGCGGTGTACTCGGCCCCGGGAACGGGTATCTGCCATCAGCTCCATCTTGAGAACTTCGCTCGACCGGGCCGTATCCTCATCGGGTCCGACAGCCATACTCCCAATGCTGGCGGCATGGGCTGCCTTTCCATGGGGGCGGGCGGTCTTTCCGTGGCGCTGGCCATGGCTGGTGAACCGTATAATATCCCCATGCCCAAAGTGGTGAAGGTGTGGCTCACGGGTCGCCTCACCGGTTGGGCTCAGGCGAAGGATGTCATCCTGCACATGCTCAGCCGTCTGAGCGTCAAGGGCGGGGTGGGGCGCATCTTCGAATACTGCGGCCCGGGCGTTGCTACGCTGTCCGTGCCGGAACGCGCTACTATCACGAACATGGGTGCAGAACTCGGTGCCACGGCTTCGCTCTTCCCCTCCGATGAGCGCACACGGGAATTCCTGCGCCAGATGGGCCGCGAACAGGACTGGGAACCGCTGTATGCCGATGAAGGCGCCCAGTATGACGAAGAGATGGAAGTCGATCTCTCCGCGCTCGTGCCGCTGGTCGCTCAGCCTCACATGCCGGACCTCGTCGTGCCTGTAGCCGAACTTGCCGGCCTCAAGGTCGATCAGGTGGCCATGGGTTCCTGCACCAACTCTTCCTATGCCGATCTTCATCTTGTGGCTGAGACCATGCGTGGCCGCAAGGTCTGCCCGGAAACGGATACCTGCATGGCCCCCGGCTCTCGTCAGGTGCTTGCCATGCTCACGGAAGAAGGCTCGCTCACGTCTCTGCTCGAAAGCGGTGTGCGCCTGCTCGAATGTGCCTGCGGTCCCTGCATAGGTATGGGCAGCTCGCCTGTTTCCGGCGGTGTTTCCGTGCGTACGTTCAATCGTAACTTCGAAGGGCGCAGTGCCACCCGCGACGCCAAGGTGTACCTCGTGAGCCCTGTCACTGCGGCTCAGTGCGCACTCAACGGCTGTTTCACCGACCCGGCAACGTGGGGCGAGGCTCCTGCTCATCCCGACTTCCCCGAGAATATCCCCGACGGTCGCCATCACTTCCTCTTCCCCGCTGAGAGCGAGGAGGAGCGTGGCAAAGTCGAGATCGTGCGCGGCCCCAACATCGTGGCTCTTGAGACCTTTGCCGCTCTGCCCGAAGCTTTCTCCGGCAAAGTCACGCTCAAAGTCGGCGACGGTATCACTACCGACCATATCATGCCTGCCGGTGCGGAGATCACCTCTCTGCGCTCTAATGTTCCCGCCATTGCCCGCTACGTGTTCAGCCGTACCGACGCCGAGTTCGTCCAGCGTCAGGATGAAGTGAAGGCGGCCGGGATCGCCGGT
>JAFWYI010000188.1 GCA_017522745.1 Mailhella sp. | reverse complement strand
GAACAGGCTGCTGCCTTCTCCGTGCCTGCTACTCTCGATGTCGAGATCATTCGTCTCGATCCTGCCGCCATGGGCGATCCTTCCTCTATTACTGATGAGGAACTCCGTGCCGCCTATGATGTCCGCATCAATCGTTACACTGAAGCGGAAAAGATCCGTGCGAGCCATATCCTTATCCGCGTGGATGCCAATGCTTCCGATTCTGCGGTGAAGAAGGCCGAGGAAGAGATCAAGGCTCTTGAAGCCCGTCTCCGCGGCGGTGAAGATTTTGCCGAAGTCGCCAAGGCTCACGGTCAGGACGGTTCTGCCCAGCAGGGCGGCGATCTTGGCTGGTTCACCGATGGTCAGATGGTGCCTGAATTCTCCAAGGCTGCCTTTGCCCTTAAGGATGGTGAACTTTCCGCTCCTGTCCGTACCCAGTTCGGCTTCCACCTTATCAAGAAGGTTGGCCATGAGGCCGCCAAGGTCCGTAGCTTCGACGAAGTGAAGGATTCCCTGCGTGCAGAACTTGCTACGGAAAATGCTGGTCGTGGTCTTGAGGAAAAGGCTGACAGTGTTCTTGCTCAGGCTCTTGCCGGTAAGACCTTTGAGGAAGCCGCCAAGGTCGCCTCTGGTGTGAAGGTCGAGACTATTTCCGGGCTGACTGCCGCCGATATCGCTGAAAAGCTCGGCGTGCGTGACAGCGATGCCAAGAACATCATGGCTGTTGCCGCCGGCACCGTCATCGATACTCCCGTTCCTTCCGGCGCTTCTCTGCTCATCCTTAAAGTGGTGAACAGCAAGCCTGAAAGCGTGAAGCCTCTGGACGAAGTCCGCCCGACCATCATTGAGTTCCTCAAGCATAACAAGGCCGCCGATCTGGCCATGGACGAAGCTCGCAAGGCTCGTGCCGCGTTCAAGGATGGCAAGCCTTCTGCCGATATGGTCGTGAAGACCTCCGAATCCTTCGGCCGTGATGGCAATATCACGGACCTCGTTGCCGATGCCGCTCTTGCACAGGCCGCATTCAGCGCCGGTCAGGTGAACGGTACCTGGTTCGAGGAACCGTATCGTGTTCAGGATGGTGCCGTGCTGGCCGTGCTTTCCAAAGTGGAGTCTCCCTCTGATGAAGAATGGAAGCAGGCGGAGCCCGAAGTCATGGCTCGTATGCAGAACGATCGTGCTGGCATGATCTATCAGACGTACATCGAACAGCTTGCCGCTCAGGCAGAAGTGAAGTTTTTCAACTCTCCTCTGCTGGAAAAGCTGAACAAGAAGTAATTTGAAGAAGGGCCGCCACTGAGCGGCTCTTCTTTTATCCTGCTTTGTGAAATAAAGCGAAAATAGCTTGTGAGAAACATCGTTTTTATGCGGTCTATCTTGACATTATTTCTATTTGTGAAGTAACATGAAACGTGCTTATGCCCCTATGGTATAAGCGTTGGTTTTGAGCATAGACCAGGAGGAGGTCAACTTATGAAAAAGCTGCTGACGTTCGGTTCCGCCGCTCTTCTTCTCGCCGCTTTGGCTCTGCCGGCCGGAGCCGCGCAGTTTGCACATATTCCCGCTGGCCCCATCAAGATGGAGCTTACGGAAAAGCCTGTGTATTTCGATCATAATATCCATACCACCGAGGATTGCACCGCTTGTCACACCAAGATGCCCGTGCATTTCCCCCCGCTGGTCGTGGATTATGAAAAGCAGTGCGCTGTCTGCCATCATAAGGTGGCTGGAACTACGCCTAAGTTTAAATGCGGTACTGCCGGTTGCCATGATCCCGAAGATATGCATGCCGAAAACAGCTACTTCAAGATCATCCATGATCGCAAGATCTTCGGTAAGGGTCATGTGGCTGATTCCTGCCTCGGCTGCCATACCGATGTGATCAAGACTCGTCCCGAAAAGAAGGAAGTGCTGACTGGCTGCTCCGGTTCCGCCTGCCATCCTAAGACCAACTAATACCGTATCCGATATTGCCCCGTCCCCGGGGCGGGGCATGCCGGATGTGGATGATGCGTTTTGCATCTGCTGCCTCCGTCTGGAGGCTTTTTTTTCGCCTGATGACAGCCTTGCCTTTTAGCGGCAGTCGTATATCCTTGACTTAACGACTCAGTTGAACAGAAGAGAGCATCATGGAAGAAAAAGTTTTTTCTGCAGAGCATAATGAAGAAGTCATAGATCTCCTTGAGATCGTCTCCCCGCGCACTGCCGAAGATCCTTCAGAAGGTGTTCAGCCTGACGACGAGATCATCGAACTCATGCCGGACCTCATCGAGAAGCCTGCGGAAGGCGAGGATGTCGATCCGGGCAAGCCCGAGGCTGGCGATGGAACTGCCCCGGCTCCAGACTGCGTTGAGTCCGTGGAGATCGCTCCCGGCGTGCAGCGTCCCGCAGTCGAAGAGGAAGCTCCCGGCGAACCTCTGTTCCTTCCGGCAGAATATGCAACCATAGCAGATGAACGATTCGCGGCGCTGGAGCAGCGTATCTTTGCTCAGGAAGAGATATACCTTGAGCAACTTGAGAAACTGGAAAACCGCCTCAGTGAATCGGAGAGAAAGTGTGAAGCCCTTTCTGTCAAGGTAGAGGAGCTTCAGCAGCAGCTTTCCGAATGCTCGTCCAACTTCCTTGAAGATGCCTCGCTTCGCCTTGCGCTTGAAGAAATGGTGAGCCGTATGCTCGATGTGCGCATGCCGGCTGCTTCTGAACTGGCGGAAGAGGATGTGGCCGATATTCCTGAGGAGGTCGAGCCGCAGGAAGAACCCGGCGCTGCAGAAGCATCTCCTGAAGAAAGCCTCACTGAGCCTGCGGAAAATGTGCAGGAACAGGAGGAGCTGGAAGCGGTTGCGGATGGATCTGCCCCGGAAGAGCCTCTGGAAGTTCAAGAGAATATGCATTATGATGATCGAATCCGGCAACTCGAAGACCGTGTAGAGGTGCTGGAAGCTCTGGAGAAGCGCGTGGCGGAGTGGGAATCTCGCTGTGAGCAGGAAGCTGCGCTGGCCGCCGCACGCATCATCAGAGAAGAGATCGCGGTCATGCGTGCAGCATCTGCTCGCAGCGGCCTTTAGAAGAGAGCCTCTGGCGTTCGCCTCAGGCTCCACTGATCCCAGGATCGAGCGAGGGCGAAGCCCCCGCCGAAAATTCATTGGAGTTTTCGTCAATGAGTTCTTTTGTTACCGGCCAGATCATCGAAGCACGTTGCACGCGTTGCAAGGATGTTACCGGCCATGTCATCATGGCATGCCTCGACGGTATGCCTATCAAGGTTGAATGCCGCGCGTGCGGTAGTGTGCATAAGTATACTGCTCCGGGCGTAGCCCCTCGTCGCAAGGTCGAGACCACGGTGCGTGTGAAGGCTGGGCATACCCGCACTGAGGCTGTGGATGCTACGGTAAAGGCCGAACATCGCCTCGTCCAGCTCGTGGAAAAGAAAGCCGCCGCGCCTCGTCTTTCCAAGGCCGAGCAGCAGAATATCCGTAAGGCTGAAGAAAACGAACAGCGCTGGAACCAGGTGATGGCTGTTACTGTTGCCGCGCCTGTTGCCTACAATATGAACGGCACGTTCCCCCTCCACAGCCTGGTCGAGCATCCCACGTTCGGCGTCGGTTCCGTGGTCGAACTGCTGCCGCCCGACAAAATGGACGTGCTTTTTCGCGACGGTATGAAGCGTCTGCGCTGTGTTTGCTAATTTTGTGAGCTGAAAAGCATTTTTTTGCTTGCATCCAAAGCTCAATCAGGCAACACTCAGAACAGAAGACTTCCCATGGAGGAACCATGTTTGTCCTTGCGAATCTTGTGACTACGGTTGCCGGGCTGCTGAGCTTGGTGATCAATCTTTATATTTTTGTCATTATCGTGGCGGCGTTCCTGTCATGGGTTAACCCCGATCCGTATAATGCCATCGTCCGCACGTTGCGGGCACTTACTGAGCCGGTGTTCTACCGCATCCGCAAGTGGTTCCCCTTCGTGATGGTCAACAGGATAGACCTTTCGCCTATCGTGGCACTGGTTGCCCTTCAACTGTTGAACGGCGTCGTTGTCCAGTCTCTGCTCCAGCTGGGGCTGAAACTGACAGGCGTGTAGAATTTTCGAGGAGTCCGGCCCGGCCCGGCCTTTTCCAGCAACCCCAAAACAATGGAGTTTGTCCCATGGAAGAACGTGATCTCAAGATCATCGAGCAGTACGGTGAAACCGATTCTGAACTCAAGACCCTTTGGGAAGAACATATGCTCTTTGAGCGTCAGCTCGCTAAGTTCGAAGGTAAGACCTATCTCACCCCTGCTGAAGAGCAGGAAATGAAGACCCTTAAGAAGCAGAAGCTGGACGGTAAGACCAAGCTTGCCGCTGCTCTCGACAAGTACAAGAACTAAGGCGCATCCGCCCTGCCGTTTTCGGGCGGCAGGGCGATTCGTTTTTTGAGCCCCGGTCGTCTCCGTATGCATGAGCGGAGCCGAGAACGAGGCTCTTTTTCTGATGCTCACTTCTTCCCCGCAGGCATGGACTCCATGCTGTTTCGGGCAACGACCTTTCGAAAATTTCTCTAAGGGTGTAAAACGATGGCGAACGTACGTTCAGAGTATACCGACAGTGTGAATTTTTACGGACAGGAAGATCCCCGCGAGCTGGTGGAACGCTTCGGTTCGCCTCTTTATGTATATAATGAGGATATGCTGCGTGCCCGGTGCCGCGATCTCACGGGGCTTTCCAGCCATCCCGGATTTCGTGTGAACTATTCCGCCAAGGCTAACACCAATCCTTCGCTTTTGAAGATCATCCGCTCTGAAGGTTGTGTCGTCGATGCCATGAGCCCCGGTGAACTCCATATCAACCAGCTTGCTGGATTCACGCGTGAAGAGATCACCTATGTCTGCAACAACGTCAGTGCCGAAGAACTGAAGAACGCTTCGGACAACTGCGATATGGTGAGCGTGGACTCCCTTGCCCAGCTTGAACTTTTCGGCAAGATGAATCCCGGCGCCCGCGTGATGATCCGCTTCAATCCCGGCATCGGGGCAGGGCATAGTGAAAAGGTCGTTACCGGTGGCAAGAAGACCAAGTTCGGTGTCGACCCCGAAATGCTTCCTCAGGTACAGGAGATAGTGGCACGCCATCAGCTTCAGTTTGTGGGCGTGAATCAGCATATCGGTTCCCTGTTCATGGAAGCCGCACCTTATCTTGATGCCATGAAGGTACTCCTCGCGCTGGCAGAGAAGCTCCTCAGCCTTGGCTATCCCCTTGAAGTCATCGACTTCGGCGGCGGTTTCGGCATGCCGTACCATAAGTACGAAGGCCAGCCCCGTCTGGACATGACAGAACTCGGCAATGCCATCCATGCCTGTCTTTCTGAGTGGGCAGAAGCAAAGAATTACAATGGGCGCTTCTTCATCGAACCCGGGCGTTATGTCGTTGCTGAGTGCGGTGTGGTACTTGGCACGGTATATGCCACCAAGAATAACGGCCCTCATCGCTATGCCGGTACGGATATCGGTTTTACCGTTCTGGCCCGCCCCATGTTGTACGATGCCTTCCATGACGTGGAGATCTACCGCGAGAATGGGAAGCCCGATACAGAAGTTGTGGCACAGACCATCGTGGGCAATATCTGTGAGTCCGGCGATATCCTTGCCAAGGATCGTCTGCTTCCGCTCATCGAACAGGGCGATGTCATCGCCATGCTGGACGCTGGAGCGTATGGCTGGGTGATGTCCTCGACCTATAATCATCGTCTGCGTCCTGCAGAAGTACTCATCGGTTCCGACGGTAAGGCCCGCCTCGTCCGCCGCCGTGAGACGCTGGATGACCTTACGGCGTCTCTTGTGCTGGAGTAGGGGAATCATTATGTTTCTGGCCGCCCTTTTCGTGATAGATAGGGCGGCTTTTTTGTTCTGGCGTTAGGTAGAACGTAACTTCAGCTCAACTCTTTGCTATGCACAGATCTTTCAGCCATATCCGGAAGGGGGCCATCACGTCTTTGCTTCGTGATGTGCCGCTTCGTACTATCTGGGGGCTTGTGTGGCCACAGATGATGATGCTTCTGTGCAGTATCATCATCAATCTTACGGATATCTGGACAGCGGGCCGTATATCGTCTGATGTGCAGGCCTCTGTGGGCATATCGTTCCAGCTTCAGGTTTTTCTGCTGGTGTTCGGCATGGCTCTCGGTTCTGGCGG
>JAFWYI010000187.1 GCA_017522745.1 Mailhella sp. | reverse complement strand
GGTGACCGAGACTTCAAGGACCTTGTTCATGCGCGAAGAACAGAGGACGAGACCACCCATCACCGGCACAGGGGAACCGGCAAGGCTTGTGCCGGAGCCGCGCGGATACACGGGGATGTGGTTCTGATTGCACAGACGCATGACCGCCGAGGCCTCTTCCACCGTGGCAGGCAGAGCGCATGCGCCAGGCTGATGGTTCGCGAAGAGATCGTAGGCGAAGGAACGCAGATCCTCGGGCGCGTCGAAGAATCCTTCAGGGCCGAGGATGCTGCGGAGCTGTTCCGTGATGGAGGCTGGCAGAGCCATTATCTGCTCCCTGCGTGATAGGTGTTGAGGTAGCGTTCCAGACGGTCCATGGCTTCATTGAGTTTTTCCTCATCCACCGTACAGGCGATGCGGATGCAGCCCTTCACACATTCGTCCGGGCCGAAGGGGAAGCCGGGGACCACGACCACCTGTTCTTTGTCGAGCAGATCGACGGCAAAGGCGAAGCTGTCGACCTCTGCGGCATCGATATGCGGAAAGAGGTAGAACGTGCCGGCGGGTTCGAGGCAGCGCACGCCCGGCATAGCGTTGAGTCGGCGGGCCACGAGGGCTGTGCGGCGCTGGTAGGCTTCGCGCATGGCGATGAATTCATCCTGCGGGCCGGTAAGTGCATGGAACGCGGCGCGCTGGCCGGCAGTGCTGGTGCTGGCCACGGAGTAGCTCAACACCTTTACCATCTCGCCCATGAGCCATTCAGGACCGTAGGCATAACCCACGCGCCAGCCGGTCATGGCGAAAGCCTTGGAGAAGGAATTCAGAACTACGGTGCGTTCGAACATCCCGGGGCGGGTGACTATGCTCTGCACATCGCGGCCAAAGGCGATGCTGTCGTACACTTCGTCGGAAACCACCACGAGGTCATGCTCTTTGGCGAAGTCTGCCAGCATATCCAGCGTTTCCGGGCGGAACACCACACCGGAGGGATTGCAGGGCGAGTTGATGAGCAGGACGCGGCTTTTTTCCGTCAGGCAGGCTTCAAGCTCTTCACGAGTCGGCTCGAAACCGTTTTCGAACTTCGTGGGGACCTGTACCAGCTTGGCCCCGGCGAGGCCGGTGTGCCCGGCATAATCGGAGAAGCAGGGGGCGGGACAGAGTACCTCGTCTCCGCTTTCGAGCAGGGTGCGCATCACAGCGAGGAGACCATGCATGGCACCACTGGTGATCAGCAGATTTGTGCCCTTGTAGGGAAGACCGGTCTTGGCGCAGATATCCTTGAGCAGGGCGGCGCGGAGATCGGCATCACCGGTGGAGGGAGCATAGTGCGTGTGACCGTTCAGCGCGTCGCGCATAGCGGCTTCGCAAACGAAGGCAGGTGTGTCGAAATCAGGCTCACCGATGCTCAGAGAAATGACATCGTCATAGGCCTGAGCGCGGGCCACCATGTCTCGTATGACACTGAAACGCTGCGACGTTACATAAGAGCTGAGTTTTTTATTCATACTATGTTCCTACAGGTATCCGAGGATGCGAGGGATGGTCAGGCAGAGCGGCGGGATATAGGTGATGAGCAGGAGTACAGAGATCTCCACGAAGACAAAGGGGATGACCGATTTGATGACATAGCTGAGGTCGAGTTTGGTCACACCGCAGATGACGAAGAGGCAGACGCCAAGCGGAGGAGTGAGCAGGCCGATAGCCATGTTCAGCACCATGATCATCCCAAAGTGCAGAGGCTCGATGCCGACAGACGTGGCAACATTGAGCAGGGTAGGCGCGAGGATGATGATGGCGGCGCCGCCTTCAAGGAACATGCCCACGAAGAGCAGGAGCAGGTTCAGCAGCATGAGGATGGCGAACTTGTTCGTGGTGAAGGACTGGATCATAGCGGCGAGCTGATTGGGGATCTGCTCGGCGGCAAGAAGCCATGCGAACACGTTGGCAGTACCGATGATGAGCAGAAGCGTCGCCGTGGTGATAACGCTGGAGGAGAAGACTTCGTAAAGAGCCTTGAGCGTGAGAACGCGATAGCACATACCGAGGAAGAGAGCATAGAGTACGGCTACAGCGGCAGCTTCCGTGGGAGTGAACCAGCCGAACATGATGCCGCCCATGATGATAGTGGGGGCCAGCAGGGCGGGACCGGCGTTGTAAAGCTCACGCAGGATACGGCGAAGCGTGAGCGGATTGGGATCCTTGGGGTAGTTGTCGCGGATGGCAACGAAATAGCTGTAGACCATCATGCCGATGCCAAGCATAAGACCGGGAATGAGGCCCGCCATGAAGAGACCACCAATGGACATGCCGGTGGTAACGCCCATGATGACCATGAGGATGGACGGCGGGATGATGGGGCCCATGGTGGAAGAGGCAGCCGTGACGGCGGCACTGAAGCCGGCGTGGTAGCCGTTACGGATCATGCCGGGCACCATGATGGAGCCGATAGCGGCAGTATCGGCCACGGCGGAACCGCTGATGCCGCCAAAGAACATGGAGGCGGCGATATTGGCATGAGCGAGACCGCCGGGAATGCGCCCGACCAGCATATACGAGAAGTCGATGAGGCGCTGCGTGATGCCACACTTGTTCATCAGTTCACCGGCCAGCACGAAGAAAGGCACGGCCAGCAGGGAGAACGAGTTGAAGCCCTGAAACATGCGCTGGGCAACTACGATGAGCGGAAGATCCTGATAGAGCAGGCCGGAAATTGCGGTGAGGGCAAGGCAGATGGCAACGGGGAAGCCGAGGAAAAGCGTGATGAGAAAGACAGAGAAAATAAGACCGATCATGTATCCGCCCCTTATTTATTTTCTTTTTTGGGATTGCTGAGGGGGTCGAACACTTCGATGGCCTTTTCGGTCTCGGCAGCGATCTCACCAAGGTCTTCCATGACGGTGCTGGCGATACAGGCATTGGAACCGGCTTCCGTGGGGAAGCGATCCTGCAGCATG
>JAFWYI010000186.1 GCA_017522745.1 Mailhella sp. | reverse complement strand
GAGAGCATGGATGCCTGTGTCATCCGTATGCGCCGCGAACGGCGGAAGCGTATCTGGCTGCCCGCAATCCTGCTGGGCGGCATGGCGCTGTTCGTCTGGTGGATGGCGGATGCGGCATCTGAGCAGTACCGCTGGCAATGGTATCGGGTATGGCGCTACGTAGGCTCGTGGGAGGACGGCGTCTTTTACCCGGGCGTTCTGCTGAAGGCGCTGGGTGTCACACTTGAACTCACGGCGGTGAGCCTTCTGCTTGCCCTTGTGGCAGGTGCAGTCTTTGCGGGGATGAAACTTTCTTCTTCTCCTGTGGCGCGCCTGCTGGCATCGAGTGCCGTGGGGGCCTTGAGGAATACGCCCCTGCTCATGCAGCTCTTCATGATCTATTTTGTAGTCGCGCCTGTGCTGGGCATGGGACCGTTCATGGCGGCTGTGCTTTCACTTGCGCTGTTCGAAGGCGCGTATCTCGCAGAAATTTTTCGGGCTGGTGTTCTCTCTATCCCTCTGGGACAATGGGAAGCGGCTCTCAGCCTTGGTATGCCGGTAGGGACGGCGGCACGGCTCATCGTCGTTCCGCAGGCGGTACGTCTCGTCCTGCCCCCGCTGGCAGGACAGCTCGTTTCCCTTATCAAGGATACATCTCTTGTGAGTGCCATTGCCGTGGCCGATCTGACCATGAGGGCACGGGTACTCATCACGGATACTTTTCTCAGTTTTGAGATCTGGCTGCTTACGGCGGCCCTTTATCTGATGCTGACACTCCTGGTCAGCATTCCCGCTAAACTTTTAGAACGAAAGGAGCTTGCATGAAACGTGCGATGATGGTCCTTCTTCTGGTCTTTGGCATCTGCTTCGGCGGCTTTTCCACGGAAAATGCGATCGCTCGCGATCCTGTCATCGAAAAGGTCATCCAGCGGGGGACTCTGCGTGTAGGCTTCTCTTCCTTCGTGCCCTGGGCCATGCAGGATAAGGAAGGCAAGTACATCGGCTTCGAGATCGACGTGGCTGAACGCCTCGCCAAAGATCTGGGCGTGAAATGTCAGCTCGTCCCCACGAACTGGGACGGCATCATCCCGGCACTGCTGGCCGGTAAATTCGACGTTATCATCGGAGGCATGAGCATCACGCCTCAACGCAGTCTTTCCGTGAATTTCACGGTGCCCTACGATCATGTTTATGTGGACCTTACGCTGAACAAGGAGCGCGCGGCCTCCATCACCAGACAGGAAGATCTGAATGACCCTGATGTCATCATCGCCGTCCGTACTGGGACTACTGCCGCGGCAAGTGCGGCGCGTCAGTTCCCCAAGGCTCAGCTCCGTATGTTCAATGATGAAGCGCCCGCTGTGGAGGAAGTCCTTTCCGGCCGCGTCCATGCTTTCGTGGCCAGCGCGCCTCTGCCTGCCATGGAGACCATCCGTCATGCAGATAAACTGGTGCAGAAGTTCAAGGTCGAACTGCATCGCCAGCCTGTAGCCTTTGCCGTGCCCAAGGGCGATTTCGACACACTGAATGTCTTCGACAGCTGGATCCGCCTTGCGGAAGAGGAAGGCTGGTTGCAGGAACGCCGTGATTACTGGTTCAAATCCGACGTATGGCAGAGCAGGCTCCACTGACATATATCCCCGGGCATTCCCGTCCTCGAAGCTGGCGAGAACTGCGTCCTTCAGACATAGTTCTCGCTCTGCTGGCCTTGGCGCTCGCCCTCGTGTTCTGCTGGCGAGCCATGGACATCACACAGCACAGCTGGGACTGGGGACGCCTGTGGAGCTTCATCGTCAGTACCGATAAGAAAGGGGAAATGCAGGCCGGGATACTGCTCATCGGTCTGTTCAGCACCCTGCGCCTCGGCTTCTGGTCTCTGCTGCTGGCGTTGCTGTCCGGAGGTCTGTTGGGCGTGATTTGTGCCCGGAAGCGTGGTTTTGCGGTACTCCCGGCAACATTGTATATCAACGTCCTGCGGAACACGCCGCCGCTGGTCATGCTCTTCCTTGTGTACTTCGTGGCTGGTTCGTTCTTTGCGGAACCCTTCCTTGCCATCGAAGACGCCCTTGCGGCTATGCCGGAGTGGTTCCGCTCAGCGTGTTCGACCCTTATCGCACCGCCCGGCCAGCTCGACAGGATGGTCGCGGCAGTCCTTACCCTTGGCTTGTACAGCGGGGCCTATGTCGCGGAGATAGTGAGAGCCGCCATCGAAGGCGTGGAGAAGGGGCAGTGGGATGCCGCCGCTTCGCTGGGGATGAGTCAGGTCCAGCAGATGCGCTGGGTCATCATACCTCAGGCCTTCCGTGCCATGATACCGCCGCTTACCGGGCAATGCATCTCCGTGTTCAAGGAAACGACTCTGGCTTCAGTGATATCCCTGCCTGAACTGACCTTCCAGAGCCTTGAAGTCATGGCCGTCTCCCGGATGACCTTTGAACTCTGGCTTGCTGTCGCCGCGCTCTACCTTTTGATCTCCTGCCTGTGGAGCCAGCTCGGCCGCTGGTTGGAGAAAAGAAAGAAATTTTGATCCCTCTGCCAATAATTTCTATTTCTCCAGACACATGAGCCCATGCTGAGCGAACGAAGTTCGAACGGCATGGGCTCATGAATTATGAGGTGGGGAGATCATTTCCCCCACAAAAAAATCACATCTTTGCCGCCTTCACGAAGTTTGCAGCCCAGTGGGGGACGGCAGGCGCGTAAAGGTGCGTCCAGCAGGCGAAAGTTTTCCGGGTAAGCAGTCCATCGTACTGTATCCCATCCTTTTCGAACATGCCTACGCCCGGAGCAAGGGCAAGGCAGGCTTCTGGCTGGACGTTCTGCGGCCATTCACAGCGCGAATAGTGGAACTCATGCCCTGTCCAGACACTGCCGACGGGGTGGAAGGGGTTAGCCTCCGTCGTGCGGGCGGTAACGTAACCGAGCCCCTGCGGACGGCGGAAGAAGCGGGGCCGTGCGGGAAAGAGACCAGCCATGGCCCGGGGACCGTCATCCAGACTCAGGGCCTCGCAAAGCACCATGAAGCCACCACATTCCGCGTAGATGGGCTTGTCTGCGTAACAGAGTTCCCGGATATCGGAAAGGTGGGGGGAGGCGGAAATATCATCCGCAAAGAGTTCAGGATAGCCGCCGCCCAGATAGAGGCCATCCAGTTCTGGCCATGGCGTGTTATCCAGCAGGCTGAGAGGTATGAGTTCCGCACCAGCTTCGCGCAGAGCATCGAGATTTTCCTGATAATAGAACCAGAGTGCGCGGTCGAGGACATAGCCGATACGCGGACGCTGAGCGTCACTGGGGCCAGCTCCGACAGGGATGGGGGAACCAGCCAGCTCGGGAGCCGTGGCGGCAATGCGGAGCAGTTCGTCGGCATCAGCATTTTCTGCAAGGATATCCGCAAGATGATCAAGTACGGCATGGGTACTTTCGTCTGCGTGGTCCAGCGCGAGCCCCATGTGCCGCTCGGGCAGGGGGTTCTTCGGAAGGCGCGGCAGGACGCCCAGAACGGGGATATCCGTGTACTGCTCGATGGATCGCCGGAGCATGGTGGCGTGGCGGGGATTGGCCACATTGTTCAGGATGACGCCCGCCAGCCGGACTTCAGGCTCGAAGGTCGCCATACCGGCAAGGATGGCTGCGGCGGTGCGCGTCATCTTGGCGCAGTTCATGGTGAGGATCACCGGGGCCTTGAGCGTGCGTGCCACATGTGCGGTGGAACACGTTCCTGTCACATCGCGACCATCGAAAAGGCCTCTGTTGCCTTCGATGAGAGCGAGTTCGGCAGGGCGCTGGGAGCAGATCTTGAGGAACTGGCGGAGCAGGGCGTCATCCTGCTGGAAATATGGGTCGAGACAGGCGGCGGGGCGGCGTGCGGCAAGAGCGAGCCATGCGTAGTCGATGTAATCCGGCCCTTTTTTGAAAGGTTGAACGCTATGACCGCGACGAGAAAGAAGACGTGTAAGTCCCAGCGAGACCAGCGTTTTCCCACTGCCGCCGGAGAGCCCGGAAATGACGAGTCGAGCCTGTTCCATAGATTTTGAAGGAAAGATGAGAGTTGATAGAGCGGCGAGGCCACGGTCCGCGCGATATAGAAAAGGGGGAAGCTCCCAAAGGAGCTTCCCCCATAGCATTCCAGAGAACTGGAAGGTGCGCGAACTATCAGCCTGAGGCTGAGTTATCGCGTACCCCGCTTTTCAGCGGAGCGACAGGATCACCGACTTAGTCGTCAGATTCTTCCTGCTTGCCCATGCCCTTGAGGCCGTACATGGTGGTGGAACCGGAGGACCAGTAGGCCACCTTTTCTTCGTTCACGAGGGCGGTCAGAACAGCCTTGACCTTGCGGGGGCTGGCGCCGGGGAACAGGTCGAGGAACTGGTTGAAGTAGTACTTTGTCTTGGCACCGGGCTTGCTGGTCTTTTCAACGAGCCAGTTGTAGACGAGGGTGGTGTCTTCTTCAGTCACACCAGCGGTGCCGGCTTCAGCGTGAGCTTCAGCGCCCTTGTAGGCTTCGGCGGCGACGTCGGAGAACTTGAACTGGGTGGACTGGCGCCAGCTGTAGTAAGCGTGGTCGCGGAAGTCGTCGATCAGCTGAGGAGTGAACTCGAGGTCGCAGAGTTCGAAGAACTTTTCCCAACCGATGCGGTTAGCCCAATCGCCAAGACGTTCGTACTTGTTGGCGTTGGCAGCGTACACGTCAAGGATGTGCTTGACGGTAGCGCAGAGGGTAGGCCAGCGGGGAGTTTCGTTTTCGATGTAGGAAACGACGACCTTGGAGAACTTGGGACGGCTGATACGGTTGGAGATCTTGCCACCGACCATGATGAGGCAGCCGTCGCCTTCGCCATCGGAGATGGGGAGAGCGGGGCACATGGTGTAGCAGTTACCGCAGTACATGCAGCGTTCGCCCTTGATGGCCACGGAGTTGACCTTCTTGCCATCGAATTCTTCCTTGGAGGGACGCACGGCGGCCACGGGGCAGGCGGCGACGGCCAGAGGAATTTCGCAGAGCTGGTCAACCCATTCCACGTCGATCATCGGAGGCTTACGGTGGATACCGACCACGCCGATGTCGGACACGTGCACGGCGCCGCACATGTTGAGGCAGCAGGCCAGGGAGATGCGCACAGGGGCGGGCAGGCGATGGTTCTGGAAGTCAGCGAACACGGTGTCCATCAGGGCCTTAACCGGGCCGGAGGCGTCGGTAGCGGGGGTGTGGCAGTGCAGCCAGCCCTGGGTGTGCACGATGTTGGTCACGCCAGCACCGGTACCGCCGATGGGGAACTTGAAGGAACCGCCAGCGAACTTGCGGGAAGCAAGGTCGGCCTTGAGGGCAGCGAGGGTTTCTTCGTCGGTCACCATGAATTCGACGTTGTTACGGGTGGTGAAACGCACGTGGCCGCCGCAGTACTTGTCGGCGATTTCGCAGATTTCACGGATGTGCACGGTGGTCATGGTACGAGCGCCGCCGCAGCGGACGGTGTACACCTTATCGCCGGATTCAGCGACGTGAACGAGCACGCCGGGTTCCAGGATTTCGTGGTACAGCCACTTGCCGAAGTTCTTAGCGATGACTTCGGGGAAGAAGGAGTCGTACTTGCGGGGGCCGATATCAGAGATACGGCCTTCCATGGGTTTGGCAGGATTGTAGCCGGAAGAAATAAAAGCCATTTTTTACTCTCCTTCTGATTAGCGCTGGTGACGTTCGCGGTAAGCAGCGAGGTCGCGGGTCCAACCACCAGGCACTTCTTCTTCCTTGAAGAGGATGTAGGGGTTGGTACGGGGTTCGAGGACGTGCTGAGGAACGGGGGGAATTTCGGTCACTTCGAGCAGCTTCTGGAAGGAGAGACGACGGATGGTTTCACCAAGACGTTCGCGGTTCTTACCTTCTTCCATCCACCAGTCCCAGATCTTTTCGATGACGCCCTTGATTTCGTCGAAGGGTTCTTCAGCGGGGATGAAGGGAACGAGGAGGGAACCCATCTG
>JAFWYI010000185.1 GCA_017522745.1 Mailhella sp. | reverse complement strand
GGGGATAGCACCGCCCAGAAGCAGGAAAAAGCTCGGCATTTCCAGCTTCTTATCCAGCGAGATGAGATCGGACTGTGTGAGCATGCCCACGAGCCTGCCGTCTTCCACTACGGGAAGGCCGTTGAAATGGCCGTCCAGAAGGAGCTTTGCGGCTTCGCGGAGCGTCGTCTGCGGAGAGACGGTGACGGGGCGCGGCGTCATGATATCTGCGGCAGTGTTCATAGCTGTCTCCTTGCTGAAAGGAAAGGGACGTATCTTATTAAAAGGGCAAGGAGCGGCTGTGTCAAGGAGAGGTGCCGCTGTGAAAGCGTGTATCCGTTTAATTTCGTGAGAAAATGCTTGCCAGCCTGAAGAAAAAAGCATATAAACACCCCTCGGACATCCAGAAGGGTGTCTATACACTTACCTGTATGGAACAAGTCGCCTGTCTTTGAGAGGCGCACCTGCACCGATAAGCGGGAACAGGTTGTTATGCCTGCAAGCATCATTCAGGGAGTGTGGCGAGCCTCGCCTTGGCGGGGAGCGGTCATTTCCGGGATCACCGGATACCTGTTTGTGAAGCAGGCTTAATTTTTTGTCCCGTTCTATCGGAGGAATCAAAATGTACGCTATTGTTGAAGTGCTCGGCAAGCAGTACCGCGTTCAGGAAGGCGGCAAAGTCGTCGTCGACCTCATGGACGCTGAAAAGGGCAGCGAAATCTCTCTCGACCGTGTGCTCATGATCGGTGGTGAAAACACCAAGATCGGCACTCCCGTGGTCGAAGGCGCCAAGGTGAACGCCACTGTTGTGGATCACATCCTCGGCGACAAGATCGTGGTGTTCAAGCATAAGCGCCGCAAGGCCGAACGCCGCACTCAGGGTCATCGTCAGCAGTACACTGTTCTTACTGTTACCGGTATCGTCGCCTAAGGGCGTACCGTTCAACTTGAAGGAGATTCATCATGGCTCATAAAAAAGCAGGCGGCAGCTCCCGCAACGGTCGTGATAGTGAAGGTCAGCGCAGAGGCGTAAAGCGCTTCGGCGGTCAGCACGTTCTCGCCGGCAACATCCTCGTTCGTCAGCTCGGCACTGTGGTCTTCCCCGGCTCCAACGTCGGCATGGGTCGCGACTACACCCTCTTCGCTAAGTGCGACGGCGTTGTGAAGTACGAAAAGTTCTATCGCAAGCGTCGTGTGCTCAAGCGTGTGAGCATCGTTCCCGTCGAAGCTGCGTAATGCACTATCGATAAGCAATAGAGGCGAGGAGGGCTTAGGCTCTTCTCGCCTTTTGCTTGTCTGCTGTTTACCTCTGGCTTCCCGCAGAGCCGCGCCTTGCGCGATATCGGGGAGCGCATCCTATAAAGCCTTCGGGCATGCGAGGATCACCCCATGAAATTTGTTGATGAAGCCACTATCCAGGTGAAAGCTGGTAAGGGCGGCAACGGCTGTGTTTCGTTCCGCCGTGAAAAATTTGTAGCGAAGGGCGGCCCCGATGGCGGCAATGGCGGCGATGGCGGCAATGTGTACGCCCGCGCGTCCAATCGCCTTTACAGCCTTTACGACTTCCGCCTCAAGCGTATTTACGAAGCCCCCAATGGTCAGGGCGGCATGGGCAGCCAGTGTGATGGTCATAAGGGGGAAGACCTCATCATCGAACTCCCTGCCGGTACTCAGCTCTACGAACGCACCGGTGAGGGCGAAGTCCTTTTTGCAGACGTCAACGACCCCGAAAAGCTCGTCCTTCTGGCGGCTGGCGGTCGCGGCGGCAAGGGCAACGAACACTTCAAGTCTTCCACCATGCGCGCTCCCCGCTTCGCCCAGAAGGGTGAACCCGGTGAGGAACGCAGCTTCCGCCTCGAACTGAAGATCCTTGCCGATGCCGGCCTGCTCGGCCTGCCCAATGCCGGCAAGTCCACCTTCCTTTCCCGCGTATCTGCTGCCCGTCCGAAGATCGCGGATTATCCTTTCACCACGCTGACCCCCAATCTCGGCGTGCTCATCGACGAGTACGATCCTGACCAGCGTATGGTCATCGCCGATATCCCCGGTCTCATCGAAGGCGCTCATGCCGGTCTCGGCCTCGGTGACCGTTTCCTGCGCCACGTGGAACGTACCCGCTTCCTCGTCCATATCCTGAGCATCGAAGACGTGGATATGGAAGCCGAGAACCCCTGGGAAGGCTTTGATCTCATCAATGACGAGCTGGCTCAGTTCGACCCTGAACTCGCCATGCGCCGCCAGATCGAAGTGGTGAACAAGATCGACCTCCGCACCGAAGAAGAGCTGGAAGCCATTAAGGCCCGCGCCAAAGCTGATGGGCGCGATATCCTTTTCGTCTCTGCCCGTGAAGAGATAGGCCTTGAAGAGCTGGTGGCCCGCATGTGGAAGCTCCGCGAAGAACTCGATTACAACGATCCCTTCGTCCATTATCAGGAAGAAGTGGTCGTGGACGAAGAATTCCCCGAAATTGAAGTCATCTGGACGCGAGAATAATGGAAAGCCGAGAAAAGCAGTTGGCCTCTGCCCGCACTATCGTGGTGAAAGTGGGCAGCGCCGTACTTACCACGAAGCAGGGCCTGCACCTTTCTGTCCTCTACAATCTGGTGGAACAGCTGGCTCGCCTTGCTTCTGCTGGGCACCGGGTGTGCCTTGTGAGTTCTGGTGCCGTTGCCGCAGGCCGTACCGCTCTTGCGGGGCGGGATTGTGTGGTGGAAGGTGTTTCCGGTAAGCAGGCTCTGGCCGCTATTGGTCAGGGGCGCCTCATGCGGGAGTACGAACACGCCTTTGCCGCGCAGGGCATGGTCTGCGCTCAGGTCCTTCTCACGCGAGACGACCTTCGCAGCCATACCCGCTTCCTCAATGCACGCAATACCTTCATGAACCTGCTGGACTGGGGCGTCGTTCCCATCGTCAACGAGAACGACACTGTGGCCGTACAAGAATTGAAGTTCGGCGATAATGACCAGCTGGCCAGCCTTCTGCTCAACCTTATCGAGGCTGACCTCTATATCAACCTCACCAGTGCGGATGGCGTACTTTCCATGAACCCGGAAAAGGCTGCCCCCGGCGAGGTAATCCCCTTCCTTGAAACTATCGAGGATATCGAGCACCTGGATATCGAGGCTCTGTGCGGAGCCAAGACCAGTGTGGGTACCGGCGGTATGCAGTCCAAGCTCATGGCGGCCCGGCGTGCCGCACAGCTCGGCGTTCCTACGCTCATCCTCCCCGGACGTCGTCCTGATATCCTTGATCGTGCCTTTACAGGTGAGAAGGTCGGGACATGGGTATGCCCCTGTGAGCATACGGTTTCCCGGCGTAAGTACTGGATGGCCTATCAGTCCGACCCTCAGGGTGTCGTCACGGTGGACGAAGGTGCGGCGCGTGCGCTGGAGGAGAAGGGCGGAAGCCTGCTCCCCGGCGGTATACGCGCCGTAGAAGGGCGTTTCGAGCCTGGCGCTATGGTGCGCGTACTCTGTGGCGAGACGCAGATCGGCGTGGGACTGAGCAACTATTCGTCTGAGGATATCGACCGCATCAAGGGACTGAAGCGGAGCGAGGTTTCCGCTGTTCTCGGCGATGCGCATTATCCTGAAGTCATCCACCGCGACAACCTGCTGATCCATGCGGCCGTGTAGATCCGCATGCGGATCAGTATGCTGAAAAAGATCGTTTTTTACGGATTTTTTTACGAAAAGTCGAAAAAAACGCTTGCCAGCATGAATGATTTTCTATATGTTCTACGCCGTGCCCAGGTGGTGGAATTGGTAGACACACTATCTTGAGGTGGTAGCGCTGAATGGCGTGGGAGTTCGAGTCTCCCCCTGGGCACCAGTTATAAAAGAATGAGCTTCGACAGTAATGTCGAGGCTCTTTTTTTTTGCCCTTCGCGCGGGGGGATTCAATAGCGCTATCTGCGGCATGCATCATTCCCTGTTAAGGCTGGAGTTTCAGCGCCTTAGAGAGCGTTCTCGGAGCGCGTAGGAAGCCACATCACAGCGTGCGGCATCTGACTCATGCAATATGTACAGGATGGCCCGAAGAGTCGCTATACGCCTTTCATGCGGAGTCTTCTCCGGCTCTGACGGTGAGACTCATGGAACTTTCTTTCTCGGTCTCTGTACGCCTTTCCAGGGGTTTAAACAGGAACGCCCCGACAAAGAATGCCGGGGCGAAACAGATGACTATCGGAGCGGGGAGCGGTTTCGGAGAAGTTCCTTTATGCGTTCCCCGCTTCAACTGTCAGAGGGTTCAGAATATTATTCTTCTTCCCACTTGATGAAGCCGGGTTCGACTTCGGTCATAGCGTTGACGATGAGTTCCACGAGGCCGCCGTACTGCATACCGTTCTTGGTGAGCAGATCGTTTTCCTGCAGAAGTTCACGGATCTGGCCCTTACAGTTGGAGCAGGGAGCGCAGACGTACTTCTTGATGGAGGGATCGAGGCAATCCTTGAAGGCGCCGCAGATCTGTTCCATCTTCTTACGGCCGGTGATGTTCATGCGCCATTCATTGATGTTGTTACGAGTCATGATGGCGAAGCCGGAACCACCGCCGCAGCAGTAGTTTTCAACACCGTGAGGAGCCATTTCGCGGAACATCGGAGCGATAGCGTGCAGGATGTCACGCTGAGGCTTCACAACGCCCATGAGACGCACGAGGTTGCAGGGGTCGTGGAGGGTCACGGGGAAGTTGTTACGGCTGGGATCGAGCTTCAGGCGGCCGCTGAGGACGATGTCGCGCAGGAGCGGGAAGCAGGATTCGCGAGGAATGTTGAGATCCTTGGGCAGGATACGGTCTGCGATAACGGTGAGGGCCTTGTGGGCGTGGCCGCATTCGCCGAGAACGATCTTCTTGACGCCGAGCTTCTTGGCGGCTTCAGCGTGCTTGATGGCCACACGAGCGGCCTGCACGTCGTCGTAGAACACGCCGTAGTTCACGGAGTCGTAGCCGGCGATTTCAGAGCTGAGGGTCCAGGACAGACCGGCGGCTTCGAAGATCAGGGAGAAGGCGGCGATGTTGTCGGGCCAGGCGAGCATTTCACCGGCGTTGTGGATGAGGAGGATGTCGGCGTTCGGCACGTCCCAGGGGGTCTTGAACTCGTAGCCGGTCATTTCCACATAGTCTTCGTCGATGAATTCCACGGTTTCCTGAACGACGGAGCCGTTCATGCCGGTGGAGGAGCCGACTTCGAGCTGGAGCTTGGTGCCCTTTTCATGGAGTTCGCGGGGATTCCAACCGAATTCCTGAGAGAACATCTTGCGGAGTTCACGGGCGATGAGGCCGTTATCGATACCGATGGGGCAGACCTGGGCGCAGCGGCGGCACAGGTTGCAGCGGTAGGAGAGTTCGGCAAGACGCACCACGGTCTTCCAGTTGAGATCCATATCGCCATAGCGCCACTTGGCAAGAGGTTCCTTCTTCACATACTGCTTGTAGATGCGGCGGAAGATTTCGGAACGGAAGTTGGGGCGATACATTTCGTGTTCGCCGGACATTTCGTACAGATGGCAGGCGGCGGAGCAGGAGTTGCACTGCGCGCAGTAATCCATCGTGGTGTCCAGCATGGCGAGACAGGTCCAGTTGTTCTCGGGAGTGAAGAGCTTGCGCACGCCGTCGAGGAAGCGGTTCACCATCTCTTCTTCTTCCGCAATGGTCTTGGGAACGGGGATGAGGAGAACGTTGATGTCGTCGAGGAGGCAGCAGTACTGCTGCTTCTGAGCGTCGGTGATGACCTTCCATTCGTAGGTCTCATAATCGACGGGCATGGGACGAAGGGCGTTCACGTCAACGGTGCAGAGCTGCCCTTCTTCAGACGAAAAGTTTTTGAAGGTAAGATCCTTGGAAGATATCATATCGAGGCTCCTTAGTCCTTCTTTTCAGGGTCAGAAGTGGCAACTTCGGCCCAGGTCTTGATGCCATCGCCCTGAACGTGGGGGGCGCGCCAGCTGACGGGCAGGTTCAGATTGTTGGCAAGCTGCTGCTGGAGCTTGGGATTGTTGATGTAGGGTTCATCGCCCCAGCGGATGTCATGCCAGGTGAAGTACTTCATGAACAGGTGGCCGAGGAAGCTGTAGGGCACCCAGAAGAACATGAAGAAGCCGATGAGCAGGTACAGGACGTACAGGGGGGTCAGTTCCATGGCAGTGAAGGTCAGCATGCCATAGATGAAGGCGTTGCCCATGAGGGCGAAGTCCCAGGCGCTGTAGCCGAGGCAGAGCAGGAGGCCGAGAAGGGCGTAGGCAGCGAACAGACCAAGGTTGAAGAAGTGTTCGTTGGTGCTGTACTTACGCAGGCCCTCGTCGCAAAGGCGGCGCTGGATGAGGCCAACGGCACCGAAGAGCACGCCACCGAAGCCGATGATGTTGCAGATCACGGTGACGCAGGTGCAGAAGAACACGAAGCCTTCACAGCCAGCCATAGTGCCGAAGGCGGCAAGCACGGTCATGCCCATGGCGCCGAGCAGCAGATAGAGGCCGATGTGGAAGGGGTAGGTGCGCCACCAGAGGGAGGGGTTGTGTTCCCAGGTGGCCTTGAGGAACAGAGCTTCAACGAGGAAGCCCTTCAGAGCGCCAACGATGGAGCTGTGGTACTTGTCCTTCCACCAGTCCACCTTTTCAAGGTAGGAACCGCCGTATTC
>JAFWYI010000184.1 GCA_017522745.1 Mailhella sp. | reverse complement strand
CGGACGCTTCAAGCTCCACGGATTTTTCAAGGATCCAGCCACGGCGGGCTTCCTTGCCCCAGCCCACTGCCAGAACGATGCTGGACTCAGGATCGGGGTGTTTCGTTTCGCTGATCTTTTCCAGTGAAGCGTTCTGTCTGCCGACGGAAACTATGCGGCACAAGGCCTCTCGTCCTTCACCGTCAAGAAGGATGACCTCATCTCCGGGACGCAGTCGCAGGACTCTTCCGAGGTGATGTGCTTCCTGCCCGGAAAGTTCCATGAGGTCAGCCCATTGTGAGGGGGGGATATAAAAGGTGTGCATAGCAGTCTCCTGAAAAAACCTGTGTCTTTCTTATAGCGGCTGCGGCGGACTTTGAAAAGGGCAGAGGGCAGACATTTCAGGGCAGGAAGAATAAATTCTTAAAGTTATACTCGAAGAAGCACTTGCTCATGAAGGGGCGTATTGCTACAGTATGACATCCAGTTTTTCAACGCGTGTGTACTGCCATGACTGTTAAAAATCCTGTAGAATCCATCCTTGCGCTGGCCGCCAGCGTGTTTGATGCCTATTCCGTCGTTCTCTTTGAAGCGCCTAAAGCCGGGCAGAAGGCGCAGATACTTGCCGCCTACAGTCAGGGGGAACATATCGACCAGTATGCGACCATCACGCCCGGAAGGGGACTCGTAGGCTGGATCCTGCGTAACCATTCCCCCATCGTGATCGGCTCCATTGATGAAAACCATGCGTATCTCGGCTACTATAAAGAAGACCAGAGCCCGGGCATATGCTCGTTTTTAGGGTGTCCTCTACCTGATGGCGGCATCCTGTGTGTCGACAGCCGGCAGCGTCATGCCTTTTCTCCTGAGAAACAGAAGCTCATCGCCGTGTTTGCCGATATGCTCGCACAGGTGCAGCACATGGAAGCTGAAGTGGTTTCAGATCCCAGCGGTGACTATCTGACGGCTCTGAACCGTATGGCCGATCTGCGCCGCTCTTACGGCGGCTGGAAAAGTTATCTGACCCAGCTTCTGCCCATAGTGCTTGAGAATTCAGGCTTCCACTATGCAGCGTTCGCTTCTCGTGCGGAAGGCAGTTCGAGCTACATCGTGGAGGGCGAATATCCACCGCTTCTGCTGAAAGAGTCCGAACCTGTGGAGATTGCAGTCCACAATGGCATCGTCGGCTGGGTTTTCCGCAATGAAGAAGCGGTGTTCAATGATGGCCAGTCGGGGATCATGCCTCTCTTTGGAAAACGGAACGATGTACCGGATTTTGCTGCGGCAGTCTGTGTACCCGTGCAGATGAACAAAAGTACCTGCGGGGTCCTTTGTATCGCTTCTCGTGATAAACAGCCCATCGAAGATCCTCTTCGCATCTTTATGAGGCTTGCGGCGGACGATCTGGGGCGCATGCTGGAAGTGGTCGCCTTGCGATACCGTCTGCGGATGGCTGAAAAGCGCAGTCAGGGAGAGCGATGATGGATTCGCCGGATTTTTCTCCACGTCTTCAGGCTCTTCTGCATATCCTCGATGAAAGCGATGCTATTTTCCGTTCCCGCTGGAAGGAAAAAAGTACGGTCCAGCATAAAGGCCGTGTCGATCTTGTGACGGACACTGATCTGGCTATCGAAGCATTCCTTAAAGATAAACTGAAGGATGTCGTGCCCGGGGCGACGTTCATGGCAGAGGAGAGTGCTGGCTCCGTGATGCCGGAAGGATGCTGCTGGATCATCGATCCTGTGGACGGCACGACAAACTTTGCGCATCGCTTCAGCGATACTGCCACGTCGGTCGCCCTGAGGGAGAACGGTGAGGTCGTTCTCGGGGCGGTTTCTGCGCCTATCCGCGGAGAGCGCTATGTCGCCGAGCGTGGAAAGGGGGCATGGCTGAATGGGAAGCGGCTCCATGTGAGTGCGGTGGACACCTGTGCCGAAGCCCTTGTGGCTACAGGTTTCCCCTATTCTATCCGCGAAGATATGGATACCGTCCTGCGTGACCTGCGTATCCTTCTCGATACGACCATCGGTGTCCGTCGATGCGGGGCCGCGGCTCTGGATCTATGCTTTGTGGCCAGTGGCTGTTTCGATGCCTATTTTGAGGGATGGATAAAGCCGTGGGATGTTGCCGCAGGCTGGCTTCTTGTGGAAGAGGCAGGCGGTCTGGTCACGGGCAGAGAGGGGCAGGCGTATGAGTTCCATACCCCCATTCTTGCTACGAACGGATTCGTACATGAGGAGATGATACGGAATCTGCGGATCCGTCACGATGGCTAGCAAGCTGTTTTGCTGTGTCTAGCCAGCCAGGAAGGGGCCTGCTGCCCTGCGGAATATCCAGCCGGCCTGCACAGCCCACACCAGTTCGGGCGTGAGCATATCCTGTTGATGGAGTGCCAGCCCTTCGAGTTCATGCTGATCCACGAACATGCCGTCGGCAATGCGGGAATCGTCTGGAATGGGGCGCATGGGGCTGGGACCGGCCAGAAAAAACGTGGCGGAAAGGCTGACGCCTCGTCCATCGGTATAGGGGAGCGAACCCATAGCCCGGAGCCGCGTGTGCCGGATGCCAAGCTGTTGGTATAGTTCTCGTTCTGCGGCGTCTTCTGGTGACTCGCCGGCAAAAACACTGCCGATGGCGGATACGTCCCAGAGACCGGCGTAGAGCGGAGCCGAGGACGTATGTTTTTGCAGGTAGACCATTCCTTTAGTGTTTTTTAAACAGATAAGTACGATACGACGAAGCAAGCCCAGTTTCGAGGCTGTTTTCAGGGATGTCAGCATAAACGGACGGCCGTATCCTTCCAGTAACTCCACCAGTTTTTGCAGCTTGGCCGGAGGCAGGTCGTAGGGTTCGTCTTGAATTTTTTTTATAGCAGGTTTAGCGCTCATGCAGGATGCTCACGATAGGGACGTTCGGTGGCTTACGCTTGATGATATGCCAGAAGCTGCCGCACTGGAAGCATTATGTTTTCCGTCTTTCTGGACGGAAGAGCAGTTTATTGAAACGTGGCATCAGCCATGGTTCGCGTCGTATGGTTTGTTTGCAGATGGTCGCTTGCTTGCCTATATCACGCTGTCTGTTCTTGCGGGAGAGGCTGAGATCCTCAATATTGCCGTCCAGCCTGAGTTTCGTGGCAAAGGTTTTTCCCGGCGGCTCATGCGTTTTGCTCTGGAAGACACCTTGCACGGAGGCCATTGCACGCGGCGCGAGCTTCCCCTTCAGACATGGGAAAACAGTGTGCTTGAAGTGCGGGTAGGCAATGTACCGGCGCGTGCATTGTATCGTGGATTAGGCTATCAGGAGGCAGGCCTGCGTAAGCGCTACTATTCTGATGGCGAAGATGCCCTTATCATGACACTGGCTCCGGAAGATTTCACTGCAGCCATATCCTCCTGAGTTCATCGCACCCGGATACTTTTTCTATCTTCTCCCGGCAGGAAGAGGGAAAGGACACCATGCTGCAGTGTAGCCGTCGGAGGTGCTGAAAGTGGGGCATCCATGGCTATCTCAAGTGCGAATTCCACGTTTCCGAATTCCAGATTCCGGATGTTCCTCCCTCCGGTCTCTGGTCGCGGGCAGTGGGAATTTGCCTGAATACGCAGGGCGTTTCCATTCATGAGAAGGTGGAGATCGTCTTCTCGTACTCCCGGCATATTGGCGAGGACCCTGACACCGCCGTCATCGTCCATGATGTCAGCCGCAGGCCGTACCACAGGGTAATGATGTTCCATCATGTGACTCTCCTCTGGCGGAAAATGACTTGCAGGATACCGTCTTGAAGGCTGATGCGCGGGCGGGGCTCGACTTCGACTCCCAGAGGGACTTTTCGGCAGAATGGTCCGCTGTAGCGTTCCGCATGATAATAACGTCCTTTGATATGCGGAATAGAGCCGGACAGGATGACGACGCCTTCTTCGAGCCTTACATCCACGTCGCTGGTCTGCAATCCTGGCAGTAGCGCCTGGATAAGAACAAGATGCCCCCAGTAGTAAATATTGACAGGGGGGAAAGGGTCACGCTCTCGGCGGTCATAGGCCATGGCAGTGGTGATAAAGTTGCGATCGAAAACCGGGCCGTCGGCAAGGAAAAAATCCTTCATCGTTTCTCTCCTGCGTTTGGAGAAGGCTCCGGTGTGGAACCGCGGATCCCCATGAGCCATGCCCCTGCCGCGATGGCAGCATCTTCAGCCAGGATAGGAACATCATCCAGTACAGGATAGATCAGGCGACACCTTGGGCAGATGACTCCTGTCTGCGGATCCAGTACTGTCAGCAGATTTTGTCGGCATCTGGGGCAAAGCAAGATATCCAGCTGCGTGTCAGGCATGATATCCTCCTTGAAAAGTCTTGCTGTCAGCCTACCTCATATCGTGGTTGCGTCAACGCCGTTATTTACGATGATTGACAGATGCCCACTGCATGATAGCATGAACACATGAAATTCGAACGTATCGATCTCCATGTACACAGTACTGCTTCCGATGGCTCGGAAAGTCCCGCCGCTATCGTGCGGCAGGCCTCCGCATTGCCGCTTTTTGCCTTGGCATTGACCGATCATGATACTCTGGATGGTCTTGCCGAAGCAGAACAGGAAGCCGCTCAGTCTGATATCATTTTTATCCGCGGTTGTGAGATAAGCACGGCGACCCCATGGGGTGAGGCGCATTTTCTTGGGCTCTGGATTCCAAAAAATAAAACGCGGATACGGGATCTGGAAAATGCGCTGGATGATATGCGCGAGAAAAGGCATACGCGCAACCTTCGGATCGCTGAAAAACTCAGAACGCTAGGTTTTGACGTTTCCTATGAGGCCGCAGAGGCTCTGGCCGGAGGGCGCGTGGTGGGAAGGCCGCATTTCGCAGAACTGCTCTGCCGGCAGCGCGTTGTCAAAACTCGCAAAGATGCCTTTAAGACATATCTCGGCAAAGGCTGTCCCGGCTTCGTGGAGCGTGAACTTTTGAGTCCGGAGCAGGCGATATCCCTGCTCAAAGGGGCGGGAGCGCTTGTATCCATGGCGCATCCGCGTCTGCTGGCAGCTTCGGTCGATGAGCTGCGTTCTTGCCTCGGCCCTTGGAAAGAGCAGGGACTGGATGCGCTTGAAGCATATCACAGTGAACACAACGCCAAGAATGTTCGTGAGTGCATAGATCTGGCTGCACATTACGGTTTTCAGCTCAGTGGTGGTTCTGACTTTCATGGACTTTCCAAGCCCTGTACGGCATTGGGAACAGGGAAAGGCGGGTTACGAGTAGGGCGCTATGTTTACGATGCTCTGATGGAATATCGCGCTTTGCATGGTATGGAAGAGTAAATGGTAAAAGCCAGTGTATAAAAAAGAAGCCCCTGTTACCTATCGGCGAGCAGGAGCTTCTTTTTTTGCTTTCGGGCAGTTATGTGTTTTGTTTGCGAGCCTTGCGATAGTCGAGCCACAGCGGAACTACGACCATGAGGATGGTGACGATGAGTATGCAACAGGAGATGGGGCGCTGGAAGAATATGAGCGGGTCACCTGCCGAGTTGGAAAGTGACTCGCGCAATCTCTGTTCGAAGATGCTGCCAAGAACGACGCCCATGACCAGATTGACGACTGGCCAGTCGAAGCGGAGCAGGACATAGCCAAGCACGCCGAACACCAGAGCCACACCGATATCGAAGAAGCTGGTGTTGACGCTGTAGATGCCCACCAGCGACATCATCAGGATGACTGCCGAGAGGATGCCGTTGGGGATCTTCACGATCATGGCGAAGGGGCGCAGCCAGAGGATGAGCATGATGAGGCAGAAGATGTTGATCAGCAGCAGGGAGACATACAGCTCATTGATCAGTACCGGCTCCTTAACAAGGAGCAGAGGGCCGGGGTAGATGCCGTTGATGGTGAATACACCGAGAAGTACGGCGCTGATGGCATCGCCGGGAATCCCGAGCGTGAGCAGGGGGATCATTGCGCCGGCAGGAACAGCATTGTTGCCGGCTTCCGAAGCGATACAGCCTTCCGGCATGCCAGTACCGAACTTTTCAGGCGTTTTGGAAATCTTGCGAGCGGTTTCGTAGGACAGGAAAGAAGCGAGCATAGAGCCGGTGCCGGGAAGCAGGCCGACGAAAGTGCCGATGATGCCACTGACCAGAAGCGTTTTCCAGCGGCGGAGTACTTCCCAGATTTTGCTGAGGTCCAGAGTGCTTCTGGAGAGTTGTATGCTCGTGCCCGTGTTGAGGATGCTTTTTTCTGCGAGCAGGAAGGCCTGACCAACGCCGAAAAGGCCAATGCAGACAGGAGTGATCTGAAGACCGTTCTGCATATCCGTAAGGCCGAAGTTGTATCGGGCGGAAAGGGTGGTGGAGTCCAGACCGACGCTGGCAGCCCAGAGGCCGATGGAAAGCAGGATGAGAGCTTCGAAGATCTTCTGGCGATTAGCCATAACGACCAGAACGATACCGAACAATGCTGCGGAGAAGTATTCTTCCGGGGCAAAATTCTGAGCGACACCGGCAAGCAGCGGCGCGAGGAAGATCAGACAGATGACGCTGATGATACCGCCGCCGAAGGAACCGACGATAACGGCCGAGAGCGCAAGCTGGCTTTGCCCTTTCTGGGTAAGAGGAAAGCCATCGAAGCTGGTGATGAGCGAAGAGGGCACACCAGGCGTACGCATGAGAACGGAAGGGATACCGCCGCCAAAGTAGCCGCCGCAGAATACACCAAGCAGCAGGGCAAGAGCAGATCCGGCATCAAGGGCATAGGAAAAAGGAAGAAGCACTACCATGCCCACCATCGGCCCCATGCCGGGAAGGATGCCAACGATGATACCCACGAGGGAGCCGATGGCAAGCATCAGCACATTGGTGAGATCGAGAGCCTGCTGTGCCCCTTGGAGAAAGATCGAGAGATCGAACATGGCGAGTTAACCGAGTACGTAGAAGAGCAGAGGTTCAGGGAAATATACATCAAGCATACGGCGGAAGACCAGCCAGAAGATGCCAGATAGAAGAAGCGGAATGAAGAATAGGATTTTCCGGTTCCGCTGCCCTGTGATGTATAATTCAACTGCCAGAATAAGGAACGTGGCGATCTCCAAGCCGATAACAAAGATGCCGATGGGGTAAAAAAGTGCCGTGACAAGCATGAGGAAAGGCTTGCGAGGCGCGCCAGCCCCATCCAGCTCCCAGCTCCGCCCCTTGCCTTTGAAAAGCAGGCGATACCAGCTGGGAAGTGATGCGATAACCCCGATGGAAAGGGCTAGTATCGGCATGATGAACGGCCCTTTATAGAAGGGGTACGACACATCAAGATCGATCTGCCACGGAGCCAGCACCAGCATGACCGTACAGAACGTGCCAAGGACGGCACCAAGAAGATCATGTGCGCGGCTGCGTGTTTTTTCCTGACTCATAAAAACCTCTGATAAAAAAAGACGGCCGGGGCAGAGCTCGGCCGTCCTGCATCACTATTCAGTTACTTCTTGACGCCGACAGCGCGAAGAATTTCATCGTACTCTTTCAGTTCGCGTGCGATCTGAGCCTTGGCTTCATCGGGGGAAGAGGGATGGGCCACAACGCCGGTCTTGGCGATAGCATCCTTCACTTCAGGGGCTTCCATGGCCTTGAAGAAGGCGGTGCGGAATTTTTCCACGATCTCAGGCTTGACCTTAGCGGGGGCGAACAGACCGAACCATACCGAGTAGGCCTCGCCATAGCCCTGTTCGGCCACGGTGGCAACGTCAGGATGAGCAGGCAGGCGAACGGGCAGCAGGGCGGCGAGAGGCTTCACTTCACCTATTTCAGCGTAGTCGCGGATATAAGGCGTGGTAACGGTGATAGCATCGGCCGTGCCCTGAGTGAGCAGAAGGGCATTGAGGTCCTGATAGGAGGTTTCCTGCCAGGTGAAGCCGCCGATCTTGGCGATATTCATGGCGATAGCCGTAGGAACGGCGCCGAGGCCCCAGTGGCCGAGCTTCAGGCCGGGATGAGTCTTGGCGTATTCGGAAAGGCCCTTGAGGTCATTGTAAGGAGCGTCGCCTTTGACAACGAGCATGAAGGGGGAGGACCAGCACATACCCATCGGCTTGAAGGCTTCAGGCTTGTAGGGAGTCTTGCCCATGACGACCTGAGAAACCATGGGGCCGACAGCCATCACGCCGAAGGTGTGGCCATCAGGACGTGCATTGGCCAGATCCTTGGCACCAAGAACACCGCCGCCGCCAGCTTTGTTGATAACTTTTACAGGCTGCCCCAGTTCCTTCTGCATGATGGGGCTCATCACGTTGAGGATGATGGTGGTGGGGTCATTGCCGGGAGGGAAGGGGACGATCAGCTGGATAGGCTTGGAGGGCCAGCTTGCAGCCTGAGAAGCAGCGGGGGCAGCAACGAGAGCGGCGATCGCCGCAAGGCCAAGAAGGAGGTGTTTGATGGACATGATCAACTCCTTATAAAAGATGATTGTTTCCAGTAATATAGCTCTAAGGTAAATAGATTGCAATGGTAGGAGTTAGAAATTTTATACTTTTAAATTGACATGTTGGCAGTAGCTCTCTAAGAGTTGGTCAATGTGGCCCCATTAATATTTAAAGTGTTACTTGAAGAATGTCATTATACTATTTGTCTGAAAAGGCTGCGTCCCTCCAGAGTTCTCCGGCAGATTATGCGCGGGAATTTCTTTTCAATGCGTTGAACATCGGTGAAGCCATGCTGGTAAGCGGGGCTGAAGTCAGTCGCGTTGAAGATAGTATCCAGCGCATTTGTTACGCGTATGGTGCAGAACGTGTGGATGTTTTTGCCATCACCACGGCTATTTTTGCCACCGTGTACTCTCCGCAGTTCGGGGCGGTATCGCAGACTCGCCGCATCAAGGCCAGCCAGTATGATCTGCAGCGTCTTGCGCGATTGAACAATCTTTCGAGGCGCATCTGCAAGGAGATGCCTCTGTTCGAAGAGGTCGAGCGCGAGCTTGAGGATATCCGCAATAATACGTCTCGTTACTCTGCGGCAGCCATGTTTATCATTTACGCGCTGGTTTCTTCGTCGTTCACGCTGTTTTTCGGGGGTGCGTGGCTTGATGTCGGGGCATCGGCAGTGATCGGATGCTTTTTGCGCTGTATGGATTATATCTCGCGGGCGCTGCATCTGCCTTCCGTCATCGCCGCAGTATTGTGGTCATTCGCTGGCGGCTGCCTGACCCAGCTTTTCGTCTGGTTCGGATTCGGTCTTTCTGCGGAACTCATCAGTGTAGGGAACGTGATGCTGCTCATCCCGGGCATGCTGCTTACGAACTCCATGCGGGACATGTTCAGCGGAGATACACTTTCCGCGCTG
>JAFWYI010000183.1 GCA_017522745.1 Mailhella sp. | reverse complement strand
CCGGTATGGTCATCGCCTACCTCCTTTCCGGCACCGCCCTTTCCGACGCCGGCGCCGTTTCCGAAAGCAAGATGCTCCACGGCTGGATCTCCGGCCTCAACGTCTCCAACGTGCCTGCCGGCCAGGAAGACAACTTCATCGAACTCATCGTTGCCCTCGCCAAGGGCGGCCTCCAGGTCGTGCTTGATTCCGACGGCCGCAACGGCGACCTGCTCGAACGCTGCGTGAACACCGGCATCGTCACCCGCGTGCGCGTGAACATCCCTGGCCCCGCCACCTCCTATGCCGTTGCCCCTGCCAAGGAAGACCTCGGCAAGACCATCGCCGTGGCCCGCGCTTTCAAGGACAACGTCATCCGTCTGTTCCTTGAACCCATGAAGCAGGAAGACGGCTCCTACGCTTGGCTCTCCACTGCCGACGCCGCTCTCGCCGGCAAGATGGTGGCTGAAGCCTGTGGCGATATGATGCTCCCCTTCGGCATCCAGGCCGCTGCTGAACTGCCCAAGGGCGTGGAAGCTCTCAACCTGCTTCCCTACCGCTCCAAGGTCCGTTCCGCTCTGCCCAAGACCGACATCATCAAGGGTGAATAATTTCTGACTGAAGGCCGGAGGATTTTTCCTCCGGCTCTGCTTTTTCAACTTCTTTTTTCAAGGCAGGATCATCATGGCTCTTCGCATCACCATCATCGGTGCTGGCCCCGGCGGCTACGTTGCCGCTTTTGCTGCCGCCAAGCGCGGCGCTGAAGTCACTCTCGTGGAATCCAAATGGCTGGGCGGCACCTGCCTCAACTGCGGCTGCATCCCCACCAAGACCCTGAAGTCTTCTGCTGAAGCGCTGGAAACCATCCACCGTGCTGCCGAATTCGGCATCGCCGGTGCTGGCGAAGCTAAAGTGGATATGCCCGCTGTCATCGAACGCAAGCGCAAGGTGTCTGCCACGCTGCGTGGCGGCCTCGAAAAGACCTGCCAGAAGCTCAAGATCAACGTGGTCATGGGTCGCGGTCAGGTGGTGAACGCCAACCTCGTCAAGGCTACTCTTGCTGATGGTACCGTTCAGGATATCGAAGGCGATAAGGTCATCATCGCCACCGGTTCCAACGTGCTGAACCTGCCCTCTCTCCCTGTGGACGGCAAGCACATCCTTTCCAGCGATGAAGCCCTTGAACTCGATCATGTCCCTGCCCGCCTCGTCATCGTGGGCGGCGGCGTCGTCGGCACCGAACTGGCTTTCATCTTCCGCGCCTTCGGCTCCGAAGTGACCATCGTGGAAGGCCAGAACCGCCTGCTCCCCATCCCCTCTGTGGATGACGAAATGAGCAAGCTCATCCAGCGCGAAGCCAAGAAGAAGGGCATCAAGGTCGAACTCTGCCGCACCGTTACCGCCACCCGCGTGGAAGACGGCAAGGTCTATGCCGACCTCGGTCCTTCTCCTTTCCTCGCGCCCGAACTCGTGCCCGCCTCCGCGAAGAAGCCCGCCACCCTCGAAGCCGACTGCCTGTTCATGACCATCGGCCGCGTGGCCAACACTCAGGGCCTCGGCCTTGCTGAAGCCGGCATCGAAACCGACAAGCGCGGCTTCATCGTGGCCAACGACTACCTTGAAACTTCCGTGCCCGGCGTCTACGCCATCGGCGACATCCTCGGCCCGGCCCGCATCATGCTGGCTCACATGGCTTCCGCTGAAGCTCTGGTGGCCGTGAACAATATCTTCGGTGCCCAGGAAAAGCCCAACTACGACGTTGTGCCCTCCGGCATCTTCTCCTCTCCCGAAATCGGTGACGTTGGCCTCACCGAAGCTCAGGCCAAGGCCAAGGGCTTCGACGTTGCCATCTCTGAATTCCAGTTCCGCGAACTGGGCAAGGCTCAGGCCATGGGCGAACTGCCCGGCGTGTTCAAGCTGGTTGCGGACAAGGCTACCGGCAAGCTGCTGGGCGCTCACTTCGCTGGCGCTCATGCCACCGACCTCATCTCCGAGGCCACCCTCGCCATCCAGCTGGGTGCTACCGTGGCCGACATCGCCAATACCATCCATGCTCATCCCACCCTCGCGGAAGGTGTCATGGAGGCTGCCGCCAACATGGCGGAATAGCCTGTATACGTCCATCCCACAGGTATACACCCCCTGAATATGCCTGCGGGATGGACATCTGACGAGCTTCTCTCTAGTATCAATTCCTCGGCGGATTCCGCCTCAACGTCTCGGAGCCCCGCTCTGCATACCCAAGGAGATATTCTCATGGCCAAGACTGCTGCTGAAATCAATCTGCCTGCTGAACTCAAATACACCGACGAACACATCTGGGCCCGCGTCGAGGGTGACGAAATCGTCGTTGGCGTGAGCGACTACGCTCAGGATCAGCTCGGTGAAGTGGTGTACGTGGAAGTACCCGGTGAAGGCGACACCTTCGGTGCCGGCGAAGAATTCGGCGAAGTGGAATCCATCAAGTCCGTGAACAAGCTCTTCATGCCTGTGGCCGGTGAAGTCACCGCCGTGAACGGCGACCTTGACGGTACCCCCACTCTGCTCAACTCTTCCTGCTACGGTGAAGGCTGGATCATCCGCGTGAAGCCTGAAGACATGGCCTCTCTGGAAGCCCTCCTCAGCGCCGACGCCTATCGCGCCATCCTGTAATCAACAGCTGCGATATAAAGAAAGGACACAGCCGAAAGACTGTGTCCTTTTCTATTTAATACTTTGAGCCGTTGAAAGCGCTGTGACAAAAACAAAGTCTACCGGCTAAGCCATGTTCTTCGAATCTATCTTCTCCAGTCTTTTACGAGCCTTTTCCGCTTGCTTAGCGGCGAGGGCTTCTTTTTTGATGCGGCGCTCTTCAGCTTCACGGGCAAGTCGGGCGGCTCTCTCCGCTTTCTGGGCGGCTTTGCGTTCCTCAGCTTCTTTCTGCTGGGCGAGCGCTTCCTTCATGCTCAGGATGCAGCCGCACCATTTCTGCCGGTATATCCCCAGCTCCTTCGACATATTGATGCCGTCCCACCAGAACGGCCGGAAGTCCCGGTACAGAAACGAAGCGCCGAACCGTGCGGCGGCCTGTTCTGCTTCTGCGACGATGCTTTCGTGGTTCTGATATTTTGAGTAGAGCAGGCTGCTGGTGAAGGCATCGAAGCCCTGAGCCGCGGCAAATTCTGCCGTCCTGATCATGCGGGGACGATAGCATTGAACACAGCGCGCCCCGAAGGCCGTTTCTCCACCAAGCTCCCTCACCCATGCGGCAGGATCAGGCTCCGAACCTTCCTCGTGGAGCGGGATCCCGAATTTCTCAGCGACTTCGCGCAGAGCATCGCGCCGCTTCAGCCATTCATCCACAGGATGGATGTTCGGGTTGAACCAGAAGAGTTCGGGGGCCCAGCCCTCGTCGCGCAGGCGAGAGATAGGCATGAGCGCACAGGGGCCGCAACAGGCATGGAGAAGGATGCGGGGCATGATGTCCTCGATGAAAAGATGACCTGAGTGCAGGATGGGATGAGCATAGCGCGGTACGCCGGGAATGAAAAGTACAGAGCGTATGCGCGAGGCTCCTCTTTACATGAGAATTATATGGGTATAGCGTTGATAAAATTCATGTTTGAGAGTTTATCATGGATGCGCTGCTTCTGCTCTACTCAAGTGTGGTCTGGTTTTTTGCCGGTTTTGTGAACGGGGTCACTTCGTTCGGCGGCAATCTGGTGTCCTTCCCGCTGATGGCGCTGGTCATGGATACGAAAGAGGCCATCATCTTCGTATGTCTTACGGGAACGGCGATAACAATTTCGATCGCGATACTGTACCGGGCATCCTTGCCCAAACTGGAATTTTGTCTGGCAACCGCTGGCGGAGCCGTAGGGGTAGTCCCCGGGCTATGGTTACTGAAAGTCGCTCCCGTCAGTCTGCTGCTTTTTCTTTCCGGCACTATCCTGACTTCTTTTCTGGTGTGGCAGCTCATGGGGAAAAGATTGTATCAGGAAAGACGTATCCCTATATGGTACGCCTTGCTCCTGGGCTTCTTTTCCGGCTTTTTTCTGGGATGTACAGGAATGGGCGGCCCTGCCATAGCCGTGTATGCCGTACTCCGCCACTGGAGCAAGGAAGAGACCCTTGCCACGGTGAATACCATGGCCGCCGTTTCGATGCTGTTTCTGGCGGGCTTGCAATGGTGGCAGGGACTATATACGCCAGTCATCCTTCAGGGGGCTGCGTGGGGGATGCCCTGCTGTGTCCTTGGCGTGCTTATCAGCCTTCCTGTCATCCGTCGCATCGACGCACAGCTCTTCCGCAAAGGCCTTCTGGCTATGCTGGCCATATCGGCTCTGAT
>JAFWYI010000182.1 GCA_017522745.1 Mailhella sp. | reverse complement strand
TCCTTGGCGGCGTTCAGGTACACACGCATATTGGCGCGCAGCTCTTCCTGCCCGATGAAATCTTCGAGCCGCTGAGGGCGTATGGTTTCTTCCCCGTTATCGGGAACCATGCTTTTAGGAACGAATTCTGCCATTTACATCTTTCCTTTAGCCAGAGCCTTGAGGGCGGCTCGCACGGCTTCGCCCACGGAGAGATCCGGGTCTGCGGCAAGCGCTTCCTTGAGGAGCTGAGATGCCGTATCTTCGTCATAGCCAAGATTGGTGAGCCCGGTGAGCGCATCGCGGAACACCGTGTTCGCCGGGACCGTGCCCGCAGGAGCGGAAAGGGAGATGGGACCGTCGCCGGGCTTGAGCTTGTATTTCAATTCAAGGAATATCTGCTGGGCCGTTTTCTTGCCGATGCCGGGCACTCGCGTAAGGGCGTTGACATCGTCTTCCGCCACGATGCGGCGCAGGTCGTCGGGGCGGTACTGCGAAAGGATGGAAAGCGCGGTTCGGGCACCCACGCGGTTGATGCCACGCAGCAGAACGAAAGTCTGACGCTCGTCCCACGTAGGGAAGCCGAACAGCTCCTGCGCGTCCTCCCTCACGATGAAGCTGGTGAAGAACGAGGCCATGCCGCCCTGCGCGGGCAGAGAGGCCAGCGCATGCTCGGGCAGGAATACCTCGTAGCCAACGCCGCCAGCCGTGACCAGCACACAACTGTTTTCCGCACGTTCTATCAGGCGGCCTTCGATATAGGCGAGCATTTCCCCTCCCGAAAAAGATAATCCATTGAAATATTTATACTTGGTATAATATTTAAGCCTACGTCATTAATAAGGAAAAATCAAGACAGACCTCTCTGCCTTTCTGCTTATTGAGAATGATTGCAAAAAACTTCTTTCCAGCATATATTGAAAAAGGAAATACGAAGGAGTTTCTGTGGCGGAAAATTTTCTCCATTTCATGGCCTCGCAGGCCGAACGGCGCATCGCTCAGGCTCAGAAAGAAGGCGTGTTCGATCATCTTCCCGGGGAGGGCAGACCTCTCACGCTGGAAGACGACAGCCATGTGCCGCAGGAACTCCGCATGGCCTTCAAGGTGCTTAAGAACGCCGGCTACGTACCGCCAGAGATCGCCGACCGCAAAGAGGTCAGCACTATCCTCGATCTCCTCGAACACTGTGAGGACGGCGCGGAAAAAGTACGACAGATGCAGAAGCTCGATGTCATACTCATGCGGATGAACAGCCGCCGCGAACGCTCTGTGGCCCTCACCGAACACGACCCCTATTACGAAAACGTGGTACGCCGGGTGAGTCTTTTGAAAAATCGCTCCTGAACACGCGGCCCTTCTCCAGCCGCTCCATCATAAGGAAATCTCCATGCTCCCCACAAACGAATCGGGCCCCTGCATCCGCATCGAAGGCGCCCGCCAGCATAATCTGAAGAACGTCAGCGTCGATATCCCTCGCGACAAGCTCGTGGTGGTCTGCGGGCCTTCCGGCTCAGGCAAGTCCACCCTGGCTTTCGACATCGTCTACGCCGAAGGTCAGCGCCGCTACGTGGAATCCCTCTCCACCTACGCACGCATGTTCCTGCCCAAGATGGACAAACCCCTCGTGGACAAGATCGAAGGACTTTCTCCCGCCATCTCTCTGGAACAGCAGACCACGGCGCACAACCCGCGCTCCACCGTGGGCACGGTGACGGAGATCTATGACTTCCTGCGCGTGTTCTTCGCGCGGCTGGGCAAGGTGTACTGCCCGCATTGCGGCGCGCCCATCGAGGCCCGCGCTTCGGACGAGATCATCGCCGACATCATGGCCATGCCCGAAGGCTCGCGCGTCATCCTGCTCGCCCCGCTGGTGGAGATGCAGAAGGGAACGCATGCCGACCGCTTCAAGAAGCTGAAAGCCGAAGGTTTCGTGCGCGTACGCGTAGCCACGCTGGGCGAAGAAGCGCAGATATGGAACCTCGACGAAGTGCCGACGCTGGATAAGAACAAGAAGCACACCATCGACCTCGTGGTGGACCGCCTCGTCATCAAGGACGATATGCGTACCCGCCTTGCGGACTCCGTGGAACTGGCCCTGCGCTACGGCGGGGGCCGCGTCATCGTGAACCAGCCCTCCGGCGAGAATGCCGGCGACGTGGTACACTCCACGGACTCGGTGTGCAACAAGTGCAAAGTGAGCGCCCCTGTGCCCTCGCCCCAGCTCTTCTCCTTCAACAGCCCGCAGGGGGCCTGCCCGCAGTGCCTCGGCATCGGCACCGTGGTAGCCTTCGACGAAGGCCTCATCGCGCCGGATGAAACGCTCTCCCTGAAGAAAGGCGCTCTGGCTCCGTTCTCCTCCCCCTATTTCATGGCCAAGGTCGGCAAAGCCATGGAGGCGCTGTGTGAACGGCAGGGCGTCACCATGGACACGCCGCTCTGCGAATTCCCCGAGAAAGTCCGTAAAGCCCTGTTCTACGGCGAGCCCGGCGGAGCTACGCGCACGGGCAGCCTGCGCCGCAACTATCTGGGCGGCACGTCCCTTTCCCGCGAAGGCGGTGAAGAGACGCTTTCCACCTCGCACTGGCCCGGTGTGATGTATCTGCTGGAACAGCGCATGAAGCGCGGCGATCAGTGGAGCGACATACTCAGCCGCTTCAGCTATGAAGTGCAGTGCCCGGCCTGCCACGGCACGCGCCTGCGCAAAGAAGCTCTCTCTGTCCGGGTGAACGGACTGAACATCGAAGAATTCTGCGATCTTTCCATCGAACGCGCCCTCGAATGGGTGAAGGCGCTGGAGTTCACGGGCCGTCACGCCCTCATCGCCGAACCGCTCATCAAGGAGCTGACTTTCCGCCTTGGCTTCATGGTCAACGTCGGTCTCGAATACCTCACGCTGGGGCGTGCCATGGTCACGCTTTCCGGCGGCGAAGCTCAGCGCATACGCCTCGCCTCCCAGCTCGGTTCCGGCCTTGTGGGCGTGACCTACGTTCTGGACGAACCCTCCATCGGTCTGCATCCGCGTGACAACGAACGCCTCATCCGCACCCTGCGTTCGCTCCAGCAGCGAGGCAACACCGTACTCGTGGTGGAACACGACGAAGCCACCATCTGCGAAGCCGATACCGTGCTGGAAATGGGTCCGGGCTCCGGATCTCAGGGCGGTGAGCTGGTCTTTTCCGGCAACGTGAAGGAACTGCTCCGCAGCTCCGATTCCCTCACGGCTCGTTATCTGCGCGGCGACCTGAAGATCCCTGTGCCCGAGACACGCCGCAGTTCCGACAAGTTCCTCACCCTGCGCGGCGTGACCACCAACAACCTGAAGAACATCGACTGCCCCATCCCGCTGGGCACGCTCACCTGCGTCACCGGTGTTCCCGGCTCCGGCAAAAGCTCGCTGGTCATCGACACCCTGTACCGCCGCGTGGCACGCCACTGCGGACTGCGCACCGAACAGCCCGGCCCCATGCGCGCCATCGAAGGGCTGGAGAACATCGAGCGCATCGTATCCATCGACCAGACGCCCATC
>JAFWYI010000181.1 GCA_017522745.1 Mailhella sp. | reverse complement strand
TATGATGTGTTGGGCTCCCTCTATGCTCTTATCCCGGAACGGCATGTGCCAGCCCTCAAGAAAGCCATAGGAGCTGAAGTGGAAAAGGATCTTGCGTGGGGAGCCTCTGTCCTTCCCGGAGGCGCGGGACTGGCGCTGCGCGTTCTGGGGCGCAGGACGGAAGAGGTGAGGCGGAAGATGCGGGAATTCCATTCTCTGGTACGTGAGGCCCTGCTGGGCAGTCCGCTGCCGCCGGAATTCCTTTGGCGGTGAACGTCATCCTGTAAAGGAAATAGAATGACAGAACAAAGAAAAACAGGCTGGCTGCGCCTTGCGGAGAGCGACCCTATCGTGCGCGCGCTCGACACGCTCCTGCGAGGTGCCGGGCAGGTGATGTTCCAGGATTCTGCATGGACAGGGTTGTTCTTCCTGCTGGGCATCATCTGGGGTGCGTGGCATGAAGGTATTCCCGAAGTGGCGGTAGGAGCCCTGATAGGTCTCACGATAGGCACTATCGCCGCGTATATACTTGCGGCCCCGAAAGAGGATATCCGTAAGGGGCTCCACGGCTACAACGGCATCCTCGTGGGATGTGCCCTGCCTACGTTCTTCGGGAGTACGCTGGTCTGCTGGGTACTGGTGGCGGCGGGTTCTTTCTTCTCCACCGTCATCATGCTGGCGGTGTCGCGTTTCCTGAGGACATGGAAGATCTCGGCTATGACCGGGCCTTTTGTTTTCACTACATGGTTCATTCTGCTTGCCTCCTACAATTTTGCTCATTTCAAGATCGTGGGGCTCCCGCATCCTGATCTGCCCGTCCAGCCTTCGGATGCCATGGTGGCGCTTCCCGGCGCCGAGGCCATGATGCAGGCTATCCTCAAGGGCATTTCGCAGGTGTTCCTCATCGGCAACGATGTCACCGGTGCGCTTTTCCTCGTGGGGCTTGCGGGGGCATCGCTTCCTGCCGCCATCTTCGCCTGGTGCGGCTCTGCCGTGGCGGTGTTCACGGCGTACTTCCTCGGAGCCAGCGGAGGCGCAGTGGCGAATGGTATGTATCAGTTCAGCGCGGTGCTGACGGCCATAGGTCTGGGTACGACGTTCTACAGCCCCAACTGGCGTGTCGCCCTTTATGCTCTGCTGGGTACGGTGTTCACGGTCGTTGTGCAGGGAGCATTGAACGTGGCTCTGGCTCCTCTGGGCATACCCACGCTCACCTTCCCCTTCGTCATTGCCGCATGGCTTTTCCTGCTGCCGAACATCCAGTTCATGCCGGAGAGCCATCGCAGCGATTCACCTTCAGTCTAAAGGAGTGCCCATGTACGCAGCTGACTCTGGCGATACCGCGTTCATCCTGCTCTGTACTGCGCTCGTCTGCCTGATGACGCCTGGCCTTGCTTTTTTCTATGGCGGTCTCGTGCGCCGCAAGAATGTTCTCACCATCATGATGCAGAACTTCATCTCTATGGGCGTCATCGCCGTCATCTGGATATTCGGTGGCTTCAGTCTTGCTTTCGGGCCGGATATCGGCGGCATTTTCGGTGATATCACGTATCACTTCGCTCTGGATAAGGTGGGTGCCGCGCCGAGCCGCGACTACGCCTCCACCGTACCGTTCATCCTGTTCTTCGCGTACCAGCTCATGTTTGCCATCATCACGCCCGCGCTTATCACGGGCGCGTTTGCGGGGCGCTTCAATTTCCGCGGCTATCTTCAGTTCCTTGTGCTGTGGATGATCTTCGTCTACATCCCTGTCTGCCATTGGGTGTGGGGCGGCGGTTTCCTTGCCCGGCTTGGCGTGGTGGACTTCGCCGGCGGTATAGTGGTGCATGTGAGCGCAGGCTTTGCGGCTCTGGCAACAGTCATGTTCATGGGACCGCGCGATGATATCGCTCCCGGCGAGAAACCTGAGCCCAACAATCTTCCGCTCGTTGCAGTGGGGGCCGGGCTGCTCTGGTTCGGCTGGTTCGGCTTCAACGCCGGCGGCGCGTATGCCGGTGACGGACTTGCGGCCTATGCCTTCACCAATACTACGATCTCCGGTTCCATCGCCATGCTGGTGTGGATGATGCTGGACTGGCGTCAGGCTAAGCGACCTTCGTTTTCCGGTGTGCTGGTGGGCGCGGTCGCAGGGCTTGCCACCATCACTCCGGCCGCAGGCTATGTGCCGCCGTGGGCGGCCATACTCATCGGCGCCATAGGGGCGGTGGTCTGCTACTACGCCAAATGTGTGCAGGAAAAACTGCACTTCGACGATGCCCTCGAAGTATGGCGAGCTCATGGCATGGGCGGCGTGACGGGCGCATTGCTGGTGGGCGTGTTCGCCTCCGCCTCCATCAACACGGTCCATGCGAGCATTGAACAGTTTTTCCTTCAGCTTCTTGGCATCGCGGTTGTGGGTGTATGGTCGTTCCTTGCGAGCTGGGTCATACTCAAGGTCATCAGCCGTTTCGGTCCCATCCGTGTGACCCTAGGTCAGGAACTACAGGGGCTGGATGAGGCCCTGCATGGCGAATCGGCGTACCGAATCTGAGGTTCCGTAAACTCCGGAGGTCCTGCGGCGGGCGAGACATCTGTCTTTCTCGCCGCAGAACACGTTGACAGGTATTGAAAAACACAGGATTCTTCACCAACGGAGAATACAATGGCATCCATACTTTTCATCGCATTGGGCGGAGCGCTGGGGGCGTTCCTCCGCTACTGGACGGGCATCCTGTCCGGCATGCTTTTCGGTACTCGTTTTCCCGTGGGAACGCTCGTGGTCAATGTGGCAGGCAGTTTCATCATCGGTATGACAGCGGCGGCCGTGGCGGCAGGGAAACTTTCCGTATTCCCTTGGAACGACCTCATCATGCAGGGATTCTGTGGGGCGTTGACGACCTTCTCCACCTTTTCCATGGACAGCTTTCAGATGCTCCGTCAGGGGCAGTCGCTGGCGGCATGGGGCAATATGGCCCTCAGCATGATCCTTTGCCTGAGTGCGGCGGCACTGGGCCTTTCGGTATTCACGCAAGCGTAAGGAGGTCTCAGGATGAAGGAGAAAGCACTGCTTTCGCTGGCTGTCCTTGCCGGGGGCGCTCTGGGTGCCGTCTGCCGGGTAGAGGGGAATGGCGCCATCATGGCCGCGATGGGCGGTCATTTTCCGCTGGGCATACTCTGCATCAATATGGTAGGGGCCTTTGCCATGGGCCTGCTTATGGGCTTTGTTTCCCGTATGACGGAGAACTGCGGAAAATGGATGAGCGCGTTCCTGGGTACAGGTTTCCTTGGCGGCTTCACGACGTTTTCGTCGTTCGCTCTCGATACAGTGGACCTTTATTCGCAGGGGCATCCTTTTTTCAGTCTGCTCAACATCGTACTCAATACGCTGCTCTGCGTCCTGCTGGCTGGGCTGGGCTGGAACCTTGCTTCTTCTCGTGAGGAGGATGCGTGAACACGAGGCAGCCGAAAACGCAGGAAAACAGGTGGAGCGTTTATCTGCTTTCCTGCGCGGATGGAACTCTCTACTGCGGCGTGACCACCGATGTGGCGCGCCGCATCGCCATGCATAATGGGTATATCCCCGGCGGGGCGAAATACACCAGAGGGCGGCGCCCTGTGACGCTTGCAGCCTGCGCGGAGGGGATGAGCAGAGGAGAAGCGCTCAGCCTTGAGACGCGCATCAAGAAACTTCCGAAAAAGGATAAGCTCCTCGCTCTCCAGCATGCCGCAGGTCATGGGGCAGGGTCGGCGGGGAGTGTTTGCGAGCGCAAGACTTGACCCTGTGCGCACGGCAGAATATGCTATCTTCAGCGTTCCCCAGTCGAAACGGCGGAGCGCAAAGCCCTATAATGGTGTACGATGGATATGAAAAATCGTTTTTCTCATAGAATGGTCACGGTGTTCGTGCTGGCTCTGGTCCTGCTTTTTTCCGTTCAGGCCAAGGCCGCGACAATGGTCGATATCTATGGTCCCGGGCAGAACAGGATCAACCTTGCCATGGCCTCCCCGCTGACCGGGCCGGAGATCGAGGCCGGAGCCCTTGGGGTCGACCTGCATAAGGCTATCGACAAGAATCTGGATTTTCTGCCGTTCATGAAGCTCATCCCGCCTGCCGCCGTGCTGGGGGGAACGGTCCTTCCCGGATGGAAGAGCGACAGTGTGGACTTCCGCCGTTTCCAGATCGCCGGGGCTGACCTTCTTGTCACGGCGTACTGGCCCGGTGGCGATACCGAAAATTCCACGGTCGAACTCCGCGTGTTCGAGACCTACTCCGGCAAGTTCGTCTTCGGCAACGCCTACTCCGGCGTGACAGGCAAGGAAGTGCCGAACGTGGCCGACCGTTTCTGCGACGACCTCATGGAAGCGCTCACGGGCGCACGTGGTTTCTTCAGCAGCTCTCTGGCCTTTGCAAAGGGCGATGGGCATCAGCGCGATGTGTGGGTGGTGCGTGCCACGGGTCGTGATCTGCGTCAGGTCACCAATCTCCCGGGATCGGCGCTTTCTCCTTCGTGGTCTCCGGATGGTCGCTACCTCGTGTTCAGCCATCGCGACGACCGCACCTACGCGCTTGGCGTGTGGGACCGCCTGAACAATCAGGTCAAGCGCATCCGTTTTCCCGGCAATACGGTCATCGGGCCGTGCTTCCTGCCGGATAATCGTGTAGCGGTGAGCCTTTCTACCGGTCGTTACCCCGACATCTTCCTGCTCGACCGTCAGTTCAACCGGGAACGCGCGCTGGAACAGAGTTCCGCCATCAACGTCTCGCCGTCGTTCGATTCCACCGGTACGAAGATGGCCTTCACCTCCAGCCGGCTCGGTGGGCCTCAGGTTTTCCTCAAGGATCTCAATTCCGGTACTGTCACTCGTGTGAGCCGGGATGGACCGTATAATTCCGAACCCTGTATCAGCCCCGATGGCACGCTCATTGCCTACACCAAGGGCACGCCTGAGGTTTCCGTATCTTCGTGCATGACATGGTGAC
>JAFWYI010000180.1 GCA_017522745.1 Mailhella sp. | reverse complement strand
GAAGGAGATTTTGTAGGGGGGGGATTTTCGATATTCCTTGGGGAAGTCATTACGAAAAAGCGCGGACGCCCTGAAGCCTTAGTTCAGCTTCGAGAAGTCCGCGCATTGTTGTGGTAATGAGAGGGGAGAGATTAGCCGAGCCACTCCCTCAGGATATCCATGCTGTCATAGCCATGTTGGCGCATGGCGTTCTTTTCTTCATACGTCCAGCCGGAGTCGGTGGTGGTGAGCTGGGGATAGCCTTCGGTTTCGAGGGCAGGAGTTTCAGCGGGGGCGTAGATTCGCGTTTCGTCAGCAGTAAAATCACACATTGTTCAATCCTCCCTCTAGGCGGCGTTTTTGAGCTCGTCGAGATAATCGGCCCATTTCTGCATCATGCGGCGGCGTTCCGTCAGGTATTCCGCATAGTTGTAGGCCGCGCGAACTTCATTTCGTTCGCCGTGGGCAAGCTGGCGTTCTATCCAGTCGGAGTTGTATCCAAGCTCGTTCAGAAGCGTGGAGGCTATCGAGCGGAAGCCGTGGACACTCATTTCATGCTTTTCGTATCCCATTCTTCGCAAAGCATTGAGCATGGTAGCGTCGGAAATCGGTCTCACGCTGGAACGGATGGAGGGAAAGAGAAACTTCTCGCCTCCTGAGAACTTTCGTAGCTCTTCCAGAATAGCTATCGCCTGTCGTGCGAGAGGAACAATATGCGTTTCCCGCATCTTCATACGTTCAGCTGGGATGCGCCATTCCGCTTTCTCGAAATCGAACTCTTTCCATTCGGCGGCTCTCAGTTCTGTCGGCCTCGTGAACACCAGAGGAGCGAGCTTCAGCGCACAGACGAGCGGGAAGTAGCCGTCGTATTCGTCGATTTCGCAGAGGAGCTGACCGACTTTTTTCGGGTCGGTTATGGTGGCGCGATGCGTGACTTTTCGCGGATGTAATACACCGCGCAATCCGTCCGCGATATTGTACTTCGCCTTTCCGAGGATTTCGGCGTAACGGAAAACCTGACTGACGATCTGCACCACGCGGCGGGCAGTCTCGTGGTGTCCTTTGTCGTCCAGCGGTTTCACGATCGTGAGTAGATCGACCTTTTCCAGCTTGTGGATAGGCCGTTTGCCGATGACTGGGAAGATGTACGTCTCAAGTCGATACATCACGGTGTTCCGATGCTTCTCGGAAAACGCGCTCATGCGGATGCGATGCCATTCTCTGGCGATATTCTCGAAGGATTCACGCTCCTCGGCGCGGCGTTCTTCCTTCTGCTTTTTCTTCTGCTCGGAAGGATCAATGCCCTTGTCGAGCATAACCTTGGCTTCTTCCTTCCTCGCCCGGGCATCACGCAGGCCGACGGTGGGATACTTGCCGAAGCTGAGCAGTTTGGTCTTGCCGTCGAAGCGGTAGCTCATGCGCCAGAGCTTGCTGCCGTTCGGCGGAACGTAGAGGAAAAGCCCCTCGCCGTCGAAATACTTGCGCGGCGAGCTGGCGGGTTTCACATTGCGGATAAAGGTATCCGTGAGAGACATTTGGGGTACTCCTTGATTTTTGGACTTTCTTGGATCAAAGGATACCCACGAGGACAAAAAGCTTTTATTTAATAACCGGTTATTCCTGTGGGTATCGGAATATGCATAGCACATTCATACCCACAAATATACCTACAAAAAAGATGGATGCAAACGGACGAGGCTGGATTTTGAGGAACTGGATTAAACGACTTAAATGAAGAACGCCAAGACCTTATGGATCTTGGCGTTCTTCTTCGTACCTAAATTTGGCGTCCCCAAGGGGATTTGAACCCCTGTTGACGGCGTGAAAGCCGAACAACATGCGCCTACCAGCCTTATATTTCGCGGTGTTACATTGCATGAGATAGCACCAGATGACATCAGATTACATTTTTTTTGTAACCCGATTTTGTAACCCGCCATTTTTTGCTTCCTCTCGACCGACATTTTCGGACGGGCTTACCACCAGCCGTTTTTCGGCATTCTCATCTCATGTGAACGGCTTTTTTAGCCGACGACATGATCCTCATTTTTCATCCAAGTCGAGTGAGCTTTTCCGAAAGCATCCTCTTCCCTCTCTGCCTCTGAAAAGGGCTTGCCGAGGTCTCCTGTCACGCCTGAAGCGGTTCCTGCTTCTTCCGCATCTGCTGACGGAGGAGGCCTGCCTATGAAGCCTCCACCATCGCTATCCGCACGGCAATAAGCGCAACGCTCACACTACTGAGTGATCATTAGTCTGACCTTCTGAACAGGCCAGGCCGCGCTCCACCATTGCCTTGTCCTGAAGTCGACGAAAGTCGTTCGCCTTCACTCATCCTCGGCATTCGCTCAGAGGATGCAAGACGACAGAGAAAGAAGATGGATACCTACTCCCCAAAAGGAAATATCTGCGGCGCAATCATCCCTGATTTCATTCTTGAAAGAGATCTTTCTCATGGGGCGATGCTCTTGTACTCAATCCTTTGCAACTACGCTCGCGATAAGGATCATTGCTGGCCCTCTCAGCCGAAACTGGCGCAGGTGCTCAAGTGCAGTCTTTCCAGTGTGAAGACCTACCTTGCCGAACTCGTTCGGGAGAAACTGATCCTCATTCATCATTCCTTCTGTCGCTCAAACATCTATTACCTTCTTCGTCCTGCTGAGCTTGAGAAAAGACAAATGGCTCATAGGTCAGATTCTGCCCGTACCCAGTCAGAATTTGACTCCCCCCAGCCAAAATCTGGCTACATAAGAAATATTAAGAATCAAGAAAAGAAAAACTCCCCCCTTCCCCCCTCACGAGTTCACCCCACATCTTCGTCTGGGACCAGTGTGGAAGTGAGGGATTCTTCTTCCAGTGAATTTGAAAAGCTCTGGGAAATGTACCCCAAGAAGGAAGCCAAAGGCCTTGCCCAGTCCGCCTGGAGAAAGCTCAAGAAAAGCGGACTTCTTCCCAGCCTTGAAGTGCTATGCGCTGCTCTCCGAAAATTCCTCGTTTCATTTCAATGGAATAAGGCCGCAGGGCAGTTCATTCCGCGTCTGGCCAAGTGGCTCAATGGCCATTGCTGGCAGGACAATCCGACTGCGCCAATAGTTTTCCAAGCTCCTGAACAGCCGAAGGATGTCGTTTTCCAGCAGTCGTTTGATGCCAGAGTCCAGCAGGAAAAGCGCGAAAGCGAAGAAAGAAAACAAGAACTCGCTCGGATTCGCCCTGAGTTTGAAGCCTTTGCCGCCAAGTTCCCTACCGGTTCAGACCATCCCCTAAACTTTGGCAGGTGGAGCAATCTGCACAAGAAAGGACTTGCTCCTACAGCCGATGATGTTCCCAGCGATAACACGTTGAATATCGTGGACTTCATGAATCATTTCAAGGCGAAGCACGAAAACAGCAGACCGGTGCCGTTCCCGATTTTTTCCCGAAATATTCCCGATTATTCCCGCAATTTTCCCATCTGTGGAACTCTCTTCACGCCTCCTCAGAGAGCGGTCGCCTAAACTCAAAAGGAACACTATGAAACGTCTGACTATACTCTATCCGCTTATGCTTCTTACGTTTTTCCATGCCTCAACTGTCTGGGCCGCAAAGGATGACAATAACACTTCCGCTCCTGCCACTTCTGCCGACAGCTTTGAAAACGCGCTGAACCAGATTCTTCCCCTTGATGACGTCCAGATACAGGAATTCCTCAAGCGTTCTGACAAGAGGGAAAAAGCTATTCAGCCTGTGGTTCCTGTTCTTCATACCCGCACGGAGCGCGTCACTCTTGAGCCAGGCCGCAGTCCCAGCCGAGTTTTCACCTCGGCTCATATCGCCACGTCCCTCGTATTCCACGACTCCACGGGACAGCCCTGGCCCGTCACGTCTGTGACGAACGGAAGTCCTGAAGCCTTCCAGGTTCTCAAGCCCGAAGTTGCGGACAGCAACCTGCTGACCGTGCTTCCCAGCCAGAACTACGCCACTGCCACCATCGTGGTCACGCTTGAAGGCAAGGATGTTCCTCTTGTTATCCGGCTGGAAGCTGATTCCGTCCGAGGCAAGGAACGCAAAGCTGATGCTCTGGTGCTTTTCCAGCTTGCCTACCAAGGCCCGAAGGCTGCCCCTCCGATCGTAGAAAACATCCCAGAAGCCGCAAGTTCCATTCTCCTGTCCTTTCTGGATCAGGTCGCACCTGAAGGAGCAGAGCGTGTCCGCGTGAATCCCGTCACGCCTACGCTTGCTGTCTGGAAATTCAACGACCGGCACTACATCCGTACTTCTCACACTCTCATGTGGCCCGCGTGGACGGCAGCCGTAAATGGAGCGGGCGGCATCCGTTGTTACGAGGTTCCCGTCACAAGCCGGATTTCTCTG
>JAFWYI010000179.1 GCA_017522745.1 Mailhella sp. | reverse complement strand
TCCGCCTCTTCGCCCTGTGTTCACACAAGGATTTCAGCAGGATGGACCTGCACCTGAACCAGGTGGTCACGGCCTTCATCGACCCGGATCAGATCATCGTGGCTCCCGAATCCCATTCCGGCGGCTTCAGCAACCGCCTCTGCGGCCCGGTGGAAGAACTGCACCGCGAACAGGTGGAGACCTTTATCGGCGTCAGCCTCTCGGACGGCACCAAGGTCTATTCCCATCAGGAGACCGCCGTGCTCGACCGCATGCGCCTCTACGACGGCAAGAAGGTCTGGCTTTTCTTCCCGGCGCGCGCCGTAAAGCTCTCAGTGCGCTGAACTCCAAAAGTTAGATTTCTAAAATTCAAAGCGTTCCAGTTCCGGCACCGAGCAGTCGAGGTGCAGAAGCGCGGAATCCCGCACTTCTCCTTCTGCCAGCGCTCTCACCAGAAGCGAGGCCATGAGGCAGGCCACTCCGGCCGCCGAAGAGGCCACCGTATCCGGCGACGCATCGAACGCCTCGTCCCCTTCCTTCGCATCGGGCCACATGGCCGCCAGCCTGCGCCCGCCAGCCGCTTCGATGAAAGCGAAGCCCTCTTCGCGGTTCACCGAGCCATGGACGAAGGGCAGGCCCGCGTTCGCGGCGGCTTCTTCCAGTATGACTTTCTTGGGCACGGAGTCCAGCCCGTCCGCCACGGCGGAACAGCCCGCCAGCAGGCCCGGCAGATTGCCCTCGTCCACCGCGACGACGTGCGCCTTGACCTCAAGATGCGAGGCCATGCCCAGCAGGCCTTCGCGCGCCGTCTCCGCCTTGGAGCGGCCCAGCGCGGCTTCGGAGCAGAACATCTGGCGGTTCAGGTTGCTTTCCTCAAAGATATCAGGATCGCAGAGCACGAAAGCTCCCACGCCGGAACGCGCGAGGAGCGCCGCCACATGGCCGCCGAGCCCGCCGCATCCAGCAATGAACACGCGGGAACGCAGGAGACGCTTCAGCCCTTCGGCAGAAAGAACGGAGCGGCTGCGCCGGAAGCGTTCCGGCCAGAATCCGGCATCCAGCAGGGCGCACATGGCCTCCCTCTCAGGAAGCCCCAGCTCCTTCGCCAGCGCCCTCACTCCCCCGACACGCACAAAAGACCCCTCACAGCTTCCCTCATGCAGAGCGAGGAAGCGGCGAAGGGCCTCGACGTCAAGACTTTTCGAAGCGTCTAACTTAAGTTCGCCCGGCATGGCCTAGCCTCCGCCCACAGCGGGGAAGTACGCCACGCGGTCGCCGTCGCGCACCACAGTGGAGAGCGCGGACTGGCGCCCGTTGACCATGACGATCTTTATCTCGGTGCGGGGTATGCCGATGACGGCGGCAAGAGCTTCGGCCGAAAGTCCGCCGTGCTCGGAGATATCGACTTCCATGCCGGCAACGGGATCGTAGCCGGGCACGCAGTCGCGCAGGGTGGTGCTGAGTTTGACGAGTACGCTCATGGCAGAAAAAAGCCCGCGCCCGGAAAGCTCCAGACGCGGGCGTCATGAATCAGTTTACTTGATCCAGTTGAAGGTGGTCTTCAGTTCTTCGTGGGTGATGTCGAACTTGGTGTTGTGGGGAGGAAGTTCTTCATCCTGGAAGAAGTCGGGCAGGCGGTCGGCGGCTTCGGTGATGCCGGCGCGGCGGTTGAAGTCCACTTCAGTGGAGAGGATGCGCTGGCCGAGGGTGACCACGTCGTCGCCGGTGAGCTGCCAGCCGAACTTGGCGTTCAGCATGTCCACGATGGCGGGCAGTGCGTCGGCCACGTCGAGGATGGCGAAGGCGGTGAAGAGGCAGAGTCCCACGGAGTCCACAGAGGCGGTAGCGATCTGCAGGTTGCGAGAAAGCTCGATCTGGCCTTCCTTCTTGAGGGGATCGACCACGCCGCCGCAGCTCAGGATGTTGGCGGTGACGGAGTAGCCGGCAGTGTGGTCAGCACCCATGGGGGTGGTAGCGTAGGTCACGCCCACGCCCTTGACGGCGCGAGGATCGTAGGCGGGCAGGCTCTGGCCCTTGACGCAGGGCACGCGGCGCACGCCGAACACGCGGCCGGTGGTGGCGGTGCCGCAGCCGATGACGCGGCCGAGGGCAGTGCCTTCGCTGATGCCGTGCATGGCTTCGAGAACGGCCTTGCCGTCACCCTTGGGGATGCCGCCGCCTTCCATAGCCACGCCGATGGCCACGCCGACGTCGATGGTGTCCACGCCGTAGTCGTCGCAGAGGTGGTCGAAGTGGGCGATGAGGTCGAGGTCGTCGATGCCGCAATGGGGACCGAAGCACCACAGGGTCTCGTATTCAGGCCACTTGCTGATGAGCTTGCCCTGCTTGTTGGGGTAGAGGCCGGAACAGCGGATGATACAGCCGCTCATGCAGCCATGGGCCACAGCGCCTTCGCCGCCGCGTTCCTTGGTGAGCTGGTTCATGCGCTCGCCGGACACGTTTTCGTGGCCTTCGAACTGACCGGAGGTGAAGTTGCGGGTGGGCAGGCCGCCGGCTTCGTGAAGGATGTTCACGAGAACGGCAGTGCCGTATTCGGCGAGACCCTTGCCGGTGACGGGATGATCCATCAGAGCCTTGGCGAAACGCTTGGAGGCGTCGCGGAAAGCGGCTTCATCGGCGAGGGGATGGTTCTTGCCGCCCTCGGGGTTGATGATGATGGCCTTAAGGCCCTTGGAACCCATGACAGCGCCCACGCCGCCGCGGCCGGCATGGCGCATGGGGCGGAGTTCGCGGTCGGTGAAGGCGATGGAAGCGGCGGTGAGCTTGAATTCACCGGCGCGGCCGATGGAAACGTAGCTGCATCCCTTGCCGTACTGCTCAACGAGTTTTTCCACAGCGGCGAAGTTGTTCAGGCCGGCCACAGTGGAGGGCACGAGGCGGGCGGAGTCCTTGCTCACTTCGAGCTGCCACCATTCGCCTTCGGTAGCCATTTCTTCAACGATGATGGCCATGATGCCGAGCTTGGCGAGATGGCCGCCGGGCTGGCCGCCGGAGTTGGATTCCTTGATGCCTTCGGTGAGGGGGCTCTTGCAGCCGACGGAGATGCGGTTGCCGTTGGGGCTGTTGGTAGCGCCGAGGAGGCCGGGGGCGAACACAAGCTTGTTGTGCGGGCCGAGAGGGGTGCAGAGGGGGTCGACTTCGCGGGCCACGATGGTGGAGGTCAGGCCGCGGCCGCCGAGGCCGGCGTATTCAGCGGGGATCTCTTCGAACACGCAGGACTTGGTAGCCATGTTGACTCTGAGGAAACGGAACATGTTCACTCCTTAATATGAGGTAAGGCTATGGCAATGCCGGGGACAGAATCGTCCGGTTTTGTCGTATCCTAAACCCTTCCTTAAAAAAACGTCAAGAAATCCGAAAAACGCTCACGCTTTCTTCTGCGGAAAACTTTCCGTGACTGGAGAAAGGGTGACTGGAAAGGACATAACGGGGCACACTCTCCCCTGCGCCTTCCAAAACCTCTCCCGCAGGACAAAAAAGAGCCCTTCACCGAAGGGCTCTTTCCCGGCCGGAGCCGGTCCCTGAATCAGTCCTGGAAACGGCTGTCCTGCTCTCCGTATCCCAGGCTCCCGGGCACCGAAAACCGATGCCCGGAAAGTTTTCTTACCAAGCGTTGCGGTAGATGGCGGCCACGGCGGCGTCGCTCATCTTGCGGGGGTTGGTGAGGCCGCAGGCGTCCTTCTGGGCGTTGGAGACCATGGTGGGGATATCGTCCATGCTCACATTCTTGCCGAACATATCGCCAAGAGCCTTGATGCCGCTGGGGATATCGACGTCGGAGGCAAGGCGCTTGATGGCCTTCACAGCGGCGAGAGCAGCATCGTCGAGGTTCAGACCATCGACGTTCTCACCGAGCAGGCGGGCGATGCGGCGGAAGCGGCGGCGGGCACCGATGAGGTTGTATTCGCACACATGGGGCAGGAGGATGGCGTTGCAGAAGCCGTGGGGCAGGTCGTAGAAGCCGCCGAGCTGGTGGGCCATGGCGTGGACGTGGCCGAGGCTGGCGTTGTTGAAGGCCATACCGGCAAGGTACTGGGCGTAGCACATGCCTTCGCGGGCTTCCTTGTCGTTGCCGTTGGCCACGGCGCGGCGCAGGAAGCGGGCGATGTATTCGATGGCCTTTTCGGCGCAGGCGTCAGTCATGGGAGTGGCGGCGATGGAAACATAGGCTTCCACGGCGTGGGTGAGGGCGTCCATGCCGGTGGCGGCGGTGAGGCCGGCGGGCATGCCCATCATGAGGTCGGGGTCGTCGATGGCAACGCCGGGGGTGCAGCGCCAGTCCACGATGGCCATCTTCACCTTGCGGGAAGTATCGGTGATGACGCAGAAACGGGTCATTTCAGAGGCGGTGCCGGCGGTGGTGTTCACGGCAACATAGGGGGGGAAGGGATTGGAGGACTTGTCCACGCCTTCGTAGTCGTGGATCTTGCCGCCGTTGGCAACGAGGAAGCCGACGCCCTTGCCGCAGTCGTGAGAGCTGCCGCCGCCGAGGGTGAGGAGGCTGTCGCAGCCCTTTTCCTTATAGATGGCGAAAGCTTCTTCCACGTTCTTGTCGGTGGGGTTCGGAACGATCTTGTCGTAAATGGCGTACTGGACGTTAGCGGCGTCAAGGATATCGGTAATGGTCTTCAGAATACCGCAGGCAACGATGCCCTGGTCAGTAACAATAAGGGGATATTTAGCATCGCGGCAGGCAAGACGGTCGGGGATCTGCTTGCAGCTGCCAGAACCAACAAGAGTTACGGGAGGAATATAGAAAGAAGTGATCTGGCCGATGTGGAGATTCTTGACGTCGCTCATGGCAGTATTCCTTTGCTGATGCGGTTATATGGTTACTGAGATGAGAAATCTGCCTTTCTCGATGGTACGAAACTAGGGAAGTTTTTTCTTGAAATCAACATCATTTGGCTAAAATAAATATTCACAATTATATGGTTAAACAATCAATCCACTTTAAATAGCATATTACAGGACATTATACAAAAAACATATGCACAGAATTTTTCCGATTAAATATTAATTTTCCATTTTTCATTTCAAAAATAAAAAGAGCTTTTCTTCACAATAAAATCAGTACAACATTGTTCTTGTTTTTCACATGATTTTTTTATTCTTACCACATCCAATATCTCTCTCCAAACTACCTGAGCACACAAACAGTATGTATTCACCTGCAATATTCTGATTTTACATATTTTTATTCATTACAAAATCCACCTTAAAAGATACTCCTCCCGAAGAGGCTTACTTCGACCGAAAAACTGGCTCATCCCCTCCCATTTTGCCTCGTGATTTTCTTTTTTAGGTAGACTGCTTACATTTTTTTGGGATATATTGCATAATCCTGTCACAACAAAGACAAAAAGAAAGCCCCATCCTCAAAAAAGGACAGGGCTGCAAAATTTCTTATTTATACACGAGACTTAGGTGGAGCGGAAAGCTGAACAGGTATGGCGGCCTGGATGATATCCATGGTCCCGTCCTCCTTCCACTTGCGCCAGCGCCTCCATGCCGTGACATGGCTTCCCATTTCTGCCGGAAGTTCGTCCCAGCGGCAGCCGGAGGAAAGCACGTAGATCACGGCTTCCAGCGTCCTGCGGGCGTCGGCCGGAGGGCGTCCCCGCCGGGAGCGGGCGGAAACGTAGGGCTGGAGCTTGCGCCACTGAGTATTGGTGAGCTTATACGGCATAGGGACTCGCTTCCTGTGCAGGCCGGGCATCGGCCTGTTTGCCTTATGGTTAACTACGGAGATTTTTTTTCGTCAAGAAAGCCGGAAAACGCTCACGCTTTCTGCCGCCGCCCCTTTTTCGTGACTGCCTCTGCGCTTGTCACCCATGCGGCGTAAGAGTATCATAGCCGCCAGAAATTTGCCGCCGCCCTCTGCGGAACATCCCTATCTAAGGAGAACGACCATGCGCGTAGTCACCGTTTCCACCAGCACCCGCAAGGGTGAGAAGAAAATACCCCAGCCCCAGATCAACCTCATCGAGAACTTCGGCGTGGAAGGCGACGTGCACGCCGACGGCACCCACCGCCAGCTCAGCCTGCTTGCCATGGAAGACATCGAATACATGCGCGGCATCGGCGCCGACGTGAACCCCGGAGACTTCGCCGAGAACATCACCACCGAAGGCGTGGAACTGCACAAGTGCCCCGTGGGTACCCGCTTCATGATCGGCGACGACATCGAGCTCGTGCTCACCCAGATCGGCAAGGAATGCCATGCCGGCTGCGCCATCCGCCAGCAGGTGGGCGACTGCATCATGCCCCGCCGCGGCGTGTTCTGCCGCATCCTCAAGGGTGGCATCGTCAAGCCCGGCGACAGCTTCCGCGTGACCTTCAGCCCCGCCATACTCCCCGTCGCCTGAACTTAGGAGCCGAACATGGACTTCTCACATCTCGATGCTTCCGGCGCTCCCCGCATGGTGGACGTGAGCGCCAAGACGGAAACCAAGCGCACAGCCATTGCCCGTTCCGTGGTGCATATCTCCGCTTCCACGCTGGAACTGCTCAAGGCCAAGGCCCTGCCCAAGGGCGACGTGCTCACCGTGGCGCAGATAGCCGGCATCATGGCCGCCAAGCGCACTTCCGAATTCATACCCATGTGTCACCCGCTGGCCCTCACGCACACCGACGTGCGCTTCCTCGTGCGCAACGAGCCGCCTTCCGTGCTCATCGAAGCCTCGGCCAGCACCAGCGACCGCACCGGCGTGGAGATGGAAGCCATCATAGGAGCGCAGATAGCCGCCGCTACCATCTATGATATGGTGAAGGCCGTGCAGAAGGACGTGGTCATCGGCGACACCCGCCTCATCCTGAAGTCCGGCGGCAAGAGCGGCCTCTTCAAGGTAGACGAGCCCCTGCTCTTCACGGTAGATCCCGCAGTCGCCGCCCCCCTGCCTGAAGCGCGCCCCGCTCCCGAAGCGTGGGAAGGCGAAGGCCTTGCCTGCGCCGTGGTCACGCTTTCCGACAAGGGCTACGCCGGAGAACGCGAAGACAAGAGCGGCCCTGCCCTCGCGGCTCTGCTCGGAGACCTCGCCCCCGCCAAGGTGCAGAACTTCCTTCTGCCCGACGACCCGGCCGCCCTGCGCTCCCTGGTGAAGAAGCTGGCTAAGCTCGGCTGGGGGCTCATCGTGACCACGGGCGGTACCGGTCTTTCCCCGCGCGACACCACGCCCGAAGCCCTCATCCCCGAACTCGACCGCAGGCTCCCCGGCTTCGAACAGGTGATGTTCGCCGAAGGCCTGAAGCACACGCCCCGCGCCGTGCTTTCGCGCTGTCTGGCCGGAACCATGGGGACGAGCATGGTCATCGCCCTGCCGGGAAGCAGCAAGGCCGCGGCGGAGAACCTTTCCGCC
>JAFWYI010000178.1 GCA_017522745.1 Mailhella sp. | reverse complement strand
GGGGGCCTTGCCCTTGCGGAAGCCGGGAAGGGCGACGGAAGCGCCAACTTCACGGGCGGCGGCGTTGAGGGCAGCGTTCACTTCTTCAGCGGGAACGGTCACGCTGATCTTGCGGGTGAGGGCGGAAACGACTTCGATGCTGTGAGACATAGCGATGAAACTCCTTATAAGTGGCCTGCCCAGCATTCCGCGGGCAGGAAAATGACAGAGGTGGTGCGAGAGGAGAGGCTTGAACTCTCATGGATTGCTCCGCTGGATCCTAAGTCCAGTGCGTATGCCAATTTCGCCACTCTCGCACACTGCATACTGCAAGGCGAAGAATTTAACACAGCTTTCCTGCGTAGGCAAGGGGCGAAGTCGCTGTTCGCACTGGAAATCCTCTGTTTTCAGCTTGTCCAGAGCATTTTTGGCGCTGCTTGAAACAGAAGCCCTGCGAGGGGTCAGGGCTTCTGAACGGCGCACACGTTTCGCTTTATCACGCGGCGTAAAGTTTATCCTTGAGCCATTCCTTCATGGGATCGGAAGGCATGAACACGCCTTTGAGCGTGCCGAATTCACGATGGAATTCCTGCTGGAGTTCCTGAGGCAGGGGGTGGACCCACAGATCTTCCGTGGCTTCGGAGTTGCGCATCACGAGGCGGAGGGTAGGCTTATCGGTCCAGTTGTCGAGAACGAAATAGTGGGCGAAGTCGTCCTTGGAGCGGACGGGAGGATGTTCGGCCTGCCAGTCATGGTTGCCCCATTCAAGGTAGAGGGTGACGGCATCGGCGGGGTCGAGGTTCCAATCTATGGGGAGCTGGCTGAAGCTCTTGAGCTGTTCAGTGCTGTTGTACTGCATGGTTCTCTCCTTTTGCGGCAGGTGAGCGGTTTGGTGAGGCGGATGACGAAAATGGAAGGAGATTTTTCAGTAGTCATTCTCGGTAAGCTCAATATGGATAAATTTTTGTTCCTTGTCAATAATAATTATCATTATCAATAAAATTAAAAATCTTCTGCCCTCTGCCACGCTCCCCCATGCATCCCCTTGACGGAAAGGGTGCTTTGCGAGACTCAATAAGAGAAATTTTGTGAAGGAGTCCTTATGGTTCAGCCCCCGAACATACTTACTATCGCAGGTTCCGACTCCGGCGGTGGCGCCGGAATCCAGGCCGATCTGAAAACCATGACTGCCATGGGCGCGTTCGGTATGAGCGTCATCACCGCACTTACCGCACAGAACGGCCTTGGCGTTACGGGTATCCATGCTCCCGAGCCCGAATTCGTGGCGCTTCAGCTTCGCACGGTGCTGGATGGCTTTACCGTCCACGGAGCAAAGACCGGCATGCTGTTCAATGCCGGCATCATCCATGCACTGGCCGATATCCTCGATGAGGAGACCTTCCCCCTTGTGGTGGACCCTGTCTGCGTGAGTACCAGCGGGCATAAGCTGATGGAGGATTCCGGTATCGACGCACTCAAAGAGCGTTTCCTCGCCCGTGCCGATCTGCTCACGCCTAATCGTCCTGAGGCCGAGACCTTTACTGGCGTGAAGATCGTGACTGATGACGATGCCATCGAAGCCGGGACTCGTCTTCTGGAGATGGGCGCGCGTGCGGTACTCATGAAGGGCGGGCATGTGGAAGGAAAGCCCATCTTCGTGACGGACTGGCTGCTGGAAAAGGGGCGCGAACCTGTGGCTCTGCGCCAGCCTCATGTGGATACGCAGAACAGCCACGGTACCGGCTGTACGCTTTCTGCGGCCATCGCCACTCAGATGGGTTTCGGTATGCCGCTCCGCATCGCAGTCACCAAGGCTCAGGAATATCTCAATCTCGCTCTTCGTCACAGCTGGGCCCCCGGCAAGGGGCATGGCCCGGTAAACCACATGGCCGCCTTGAAGAGATGATCTTTGCGGGTGAGCCGTCTCCCCCATCCCCTCACGGTCAATGAAACGCGACGCCGATACCGCCGGACCATGTCCGACAGCATCGGCGTCGCGTTTTATGCTGGGAGTACAGTAGATTACAGCTTTTTCAGAGAGTCGAAAATGACTTCCGCTTTTTTCTTTCCGATGCCGGGCAGTTCCATGATCCGGGCAAGCGGGGCGGATTTCATTTCGGCAACAGAATCGAAGTGATCCCACAGCAGGCGTGCTGTCTTGGGACCGATACCGGGCAGCTGCTGGAGTTCTCCACTGAAAGCCTGTTTGGCGCGGGCCTGACGGTGTCTCCCGATGGAGAAATCGTGGGCGGCATCGCGCACTACCTGCAGGAAGAGCAGTTCCGGACAGCCCTCGCGGAGCGGCAGGGGATTGCTTCTCCCCGGCACGAAGATACGGTCGGCCACGTTGCCGGCGCGACGGTCGGCATGGCCGCGTTCGTCACGCGCCTTGGCTATGCCTGCCAGCAGGAAGGGCAGACCGCCGGTCTCGGGATCGGTCGCCAGTTCTTCGCGCAGGATCTTGTCCACGGCGGCAAGCTGGCCGCGCCCGCCGTCGATGAGCAGCAGGTCGGGCCACGGTTCGCCATGTTCGAGGCGGCGCTTCGCCCACATGGTCAGGGCCGCGTAATCGTCGCCACCCGCGCCTTCGATGTTCCACACCCGATAGTCTTCCTTGAGAGGTCGCCCCTCTTCGTAGACGACGGCCCCCACCTTGGTAGACTCGCCGCCGGTATGCGAAACGTCGGCACATTCCACGCGTACGACAGGGCGGTCGAAGCGGAATGCCGCGGCGAGCTTATCCGCAAGGCTGGCGTTGTCCTTACGATTCTTGACGGATTCCCGGGCGTTGCTGCGGGCCATATCCAGCAGGCGGCGTTCCTCGTCACTGCGGGGCACGGCAATACGCACTGGCCCTCCTCGCATCTCGGCGAGAACGGCTTCCAGAGCAGTCTGACTGTCTTCGGGGCTGCCGGAATCCTCGCGCTGATCGACGCGTGCGGCCTTTTCCGATTCCCGGCGTTCCTGCTCCAGCTTCTCCTGTTCTGCGAGCATGGCGGCGGCCTGCTCGATGACGGAGAGTTCGCGTCCGACCTTCCGGGGGGCATCGTTCCCGGCGTTCAGTGTTCCTTCTCCGAGGAAACAGGGCGTGCTTCCGCCACCTTCAAGGAACGGAGAGCCCTTGCTGACCGAACTCGCACCAGTGACCAGAGCGCTTTGTGAATCCACGGCAAGCGCAGAGCCCGTGGCGCCTGTGTTCCATGGCAGGTACGGAAGCACGATGCGCGGCGGTATGGAGCGCCCTTCGTGATAGAACTGACTGAGGAAGCTCCACAGGAGTTCCGAGGCGTCTTCAAGCCCCAGCCCGGGCCAGAAGAACGCGCTTCTGTCCTGAACGAGTCCGTGCCGCACGAAGACGACGCCCAGAGCGAGCCCTTCAGGCAGGCTGACGAGCCCGAGCATGTCCATGTCGCCGCCGCTCTGCAGGACTATGCCCTGCTTCTCTATGGTCTTCTGTATGGCGCGTATCTGATCCCGCAGACTGGCGGCCCGCTCGAAATCCAGATCGTCAGAGGCTTTTTCCATGGCGGAGCGCAGGAGGTCGATGAGTTCCGTGGACTTGCCGGAGAGCAGCAGGGAGACGCGCCGTGTCATGTCCGCGTACTCTTCAGGTGTCACGGCATCCACGCAGGGGGCGGCACAGAGATGGATGTGATGGTAGAGGCAGGGCGTTTCGCGGTTTCGCATGGCCCTGTCGGAACAGCGGCGCAGGGGGAAGAGGCGATGGATGGTCTTCCATGTCTCGCGGGCGGCGAGGCTGGAAGTAAAGGGACCGAAGTAGCGGGCTCCATCGCGTTTTTTCATGCGGCGGACGATCTCGAGCCGGGGGAACGGTTCGCGCTCCGAAAGACGGAACATCACGTACTGTTTATCGTCCCGCAGGCAGATATTGTAGTGCGGCCTGTGCTTTTTGATGAGGCTGGCTTCGAGCAGGAGCGCTTCTTTTTCCGAGTTGGTGGTGAGGAACTCGATGGAGGCCGCCTT
>JAFWYI010000177.1 GCA_017522745.1 Mailhella sp. | reverse complement strand
GCCGTTCGCACGGCTATCGGAGAAACCTTGCAGTCTGTGAAGATCAGACCGCTTTGGTTTGACATCTTCGGCATGTGATGACGCCTGCAAATGTCAAATCCCTGATAATACTTTTCAGAGTACAGCAGGACAGATTCAACCTGTCCTCCCTCTCTCGAGGGCTGCCCCGTTACGGGCAGGTGTATATGTACGCTGGAGGCCCCTTTTAGTCAAGTTTTTTCTGATAAAATTTCCCTTTTTTTCGAACTTTTTTTCATGCGCCGGAAGCTCCAAAAAATTAAAGGATTAAGTCATGTTAATGAAGGCACTTCGCACTTTTTCGACACTTCTCGATGAAGCATATTCCTTTCGTTTACGAATGATATCCTTTGCGCAAACGAACATTTTACGCTCCCCATCCCTGTAGATAGAAAATCCGCGACGAGAAATGTTTTCGAGCATGCCCCTTGGCTTCGCCGCGGCATCACTCCCCTCCCCACCTTCTCGCCATACCTTTAATAATATTAAGGAAATAGCCGGAACCCGTCTTTTTCTCAGGTCCCGGCTATTTTTTCATCTGTCATGTACGCATCGACTAATCTGCCGTCTCGGAGTGCTGACCTCTGTCCGGCCAGTAGCGCTCATAGTAGGCTTCTTCTGCCGCAGAGTCGCCGATGAGGAACAATTCATCACTCAGCTGGAATTCCCGATGCGGATCCGGCGTAACGAGCATCTCGCCGTCTGCCGTCTTCACGGCTACAACGTTGCATCCCGTATTACGGCGGATGCCGCAGGTGATGAGCGTTTTGCCCACGAGCAGGGCGCCGACTTCAGCACGGAAGACATTCAGCCCTTCGTTGAGCATGAAAATACGCCCGGGATTCATCAGGTTGATGATACGCGTGGACACCATGGACGCCAAAGAAAGCACCAGATTGGTTCCGGCCGCATGGAGCATGTGTACGTTACGGTCGAGGTTGGTACGGCTGATGATCTGTACATCCGGACGCAGACGCCGGCAGTATATCGTCAGATAGGTGTTGATGTCATCGTCATGGGTGGTGATGATAATGGACGGAGCCGTTCGGATGCCCGCTTTTTCCAGCACCGAAAGATCGGCAGCGTCACCGACCTGCACACGGATGCCCGGCAGGCGATGTGCGATATTGGTCTTGTCCACGACCACCACATCGAGACCGCGATCGCGAAGGGCCAGCGCTGCGGCAGTACCCACCCTGCCCCCGCCAAGGATAAGCACAGGGCCCGGCTCCTCATCCGTGGGGATATCGCGCCCCAGAGCCGCAGAAAAGACATCCATCTGCTCGCGGGTACCGGCCATGACCATGACCATGTGTTCTTCCAGCAGGGTCTCGGCATGAGGGGTCTTGAATTCGCCATGATCCCACAGACCGACGACGTTGATGCCCAGCCGGCCGCGCAGATCGCATTCCTTGATGGTGAGCCCGCCAAGCGTGGTCTGCTTCACAGCCGTCTCGGCAATGACGAGAGGCCCGAAGGTGGCAAGCTGGCTCACATTGAGCCTGCCTGTGACTACTCGCCGCGTGAGAGAATGGCCCAGAGCTTTGCGGAACTGGAACACCCACGTGCATCCGGCAAGTTTAAGGATATCAATGGATTCGTCGCGCTCAGCCCGTGCCACCATAGGCACATTGCTCGAGAACTCCCGCAGAGAAAACGCCACGTTGGTATTGCGGACATCGGTATCGAGTGCGATGACCATACGTGCGGAATCAGCATGCAGGCGGCGATACATCTCGGAATCGTCGTAATCGCCCACGATGGCATGAAGCCCCTGATCCATGAGGTCGAGAGCCTGCTGGGTATTGGCACAGAGCAGCACGCTGTAGAAACCGTAACGGCCAAGGACCTGCGCAAGGTTGCGCGTGATAGGACTCACGCCGACGATGATGATGTGATTCTTCACTCCGGCAGGCAGGCTGTGCTGGACTTCCTTTTTCTTCTGCGATTCCAGCCACGGATTATAGATGAACTGCAGGAACGTGGACGGCAGCACGATAAGAAGACTCACGATGCCGGTAAGAAGCACCACTATGGAAAACAGCATGCCCAGATCGGAACGGAAGGTGATATCACCGAAGCCCAGCGTAGACATGACGGTCAGCGTCCAGTACAGCCCAGTCACCCAGGAGTACTCGCGGCCTTCATACTGCATGATGAAATGAAACATCACACTGAACACCGTCACCACCACAGCCAGCGCAAGAACAAAGCGAAGGAAGTAGCTGGCATTGCGGCGCATGCCTCGCTCAGGAAGGAGCATGGAAAGATAACTGAAGATAACTTTCATGCGTTCATTATGCCCCTCCGCACAAAAGTGCGCAAGTACCTTCATGAAAAACAAAAACGATCTCTGAAATGCCGGTCTCTCAGCCCTTTTTCAGCAGGGAGCTGTGGGTCATCCCACGTTCGCGCATGACAAAAGGCCGCCCTCCCGGAGGAAGGCGGCCCTGTCATATCATACCGATGCTGGCGTGAGGCTTAGAAGCCCTTGGACTGCATGTGGGTGATGAGGTCGGCAACGCGGACAGAATAGCCCCATTCGTTGTCGTACCAGGCCACCACCTTGGCGAGAGTGCCGTCCTGCACAGAGCAGTATTCGGATTCCACCACGGAGGAACGCTGTTCACCCTTGAAGTCCATGGACACGAGGGGAAGATCGTTCACGCCGAGGATACCCTTGAGTTCGCCTTCAGCAGCTTCACGGAAAGCGGCCACCAGTTCTTCGGTGGTGGTGGGCTTTTCAAGGATAGCGGTGAAGTCCACAGCGGACACGGTGGGGGTGGGCACGCGCAGAGCGTAACCGCCGAAACGACCCTTCATGGCAGGGATGACTTCGGCCACGGCCTTGGCGGCACCGGTGCTGGTGGGGATGATGTTCAGGGCAGCAGCACGGGCGCGGCGCAGATCCTTATGGGGCAGGTCGAGGATACGCTGGTCGTTGGTGTAGGAATGCACGGTGACCATGGTACCGAGCTTCACACCGAACTTCTCGTTCAGGATCTTGACGATGGGAGCGAGGCAGTTGGTGGTGCAGGAAGCATTGGAGAGGATGTGATGCTTGGCAGGATCGTAGTCGTTATGGTTCACACCCATGACCACGGTCATGTCGGGCTGCTT
>JAFWYI010000176.1 GCA_017522745.1 Mailhella sp. | reverse complement strand
TCCCCGCACCCCATCCCCCTATCTCCAAAACTTTTTATTTGGACGGCGATATCTTATTTTTACTGAGACCATATCTGGATTCCCAGCCCTGGCCTTCTTGCGCCGGGGCTTTTTGTTCAATTTTCCTTTTCTCCGCTCGGATACATTTGCCTTTTCCTTTCATGCGCGCTACATAAAACTTACAAATATCATTCCGGAGGGGCTTATGAATTTCCTCGAAGAACGCATCGCGAAAGACGGTGTGGTCAAAGCTGGCAATGTCCTCAAGGTGGACAGCTTCCTCAACCATCAGATGGATATCGCTCTTATCGACGAGATAGGCCGCGAATTTCGTCGCCGCTTCTCCGGCAGACACATCACCAAGATCCTCACCATCGAATCTTCGGGTATTGGTATCGCCTATCCTGTAGCCCGGGAATTCGGCGTCCCGCTGGTCTTTGCGAAGAAATCCAAGTCCATCAATATCGACGGTGATATGTACGTGGCCGAAGTTGCTTCCTTCACACACGGCAATAAGAATCAGGTGGTCGTTTCAAAAAAATTCCTCAGCCCTGACGACCATGTACTCATCATTGACGACTTCCTCGCCAACGGCTGTGCCCTCCGCGGTCTTATCTACATCGTAGAAGACGCAGGGGCTACCGTGGAAGGACTGGGCATCGCTATCGAAAAAGGCTTCCAGATCGGCGGCAGCACGATGCGCGAACTGGGCTATCATCTGGAATCGCTCGCCATCATCGACGCCATGGACGACGAGACCGGCAGTATAACCTTCCGTGAACAGGAGTAGGACATGGCCCTTTTCAAAAGCAGCGAAGCCTCGCTCAACAATATCTATACGCTTGACGGGAAAGTACCGCTGGGAAAATCCATCCCCTTCGGACTCCAGCATGTTCTGGCCATGTTCGTGGCCAACATCGCTCCCATCATGATCGTAGCCGGCGTTTGCAAACTGACGCCTCAGGATACCGCATCCCTCATCCAGACCGCCATGATCGTGGCTGGTGTGGGCACTCTGATCCAACTTTTTGCCGTATGGAAGATCGGCGCCCGCCTGCCCATCGTCATGGGTGTGAGCTTCACCTTCGTTTCCATCTTCTGCTTCGTGGGCACGAAGTGGGGCTTCGGTGCAGTACTTGGCGCGGCCATCGTCGGCGGCATCGTTGAAGGCTTACTGGGCTTTTTTGCCAAATATTGACGGCGTATCATTTCCCCCATCGTTGCCGCCTGCGTGGTGACAGCCATCGGTTTCAGCCTTCTCGCCGTAGGTGCAAACTCTTTTGCCGGAGGATTCGGCGCGCCAGACTTTGGCTCCGTCCAGAACTGGACCCTCGGTTCGTTCACGCTTATCTGCTGCATCAGCTTCAATATTTTTGCAAAGGGCAACCTTAAGCCTCTGGCCGTACTTTTCGGTCTCGTCATGGGCTATATCCTTGCGCTGTTCATGGGCAAGGTCGACCTCTCGCTCGTCAAAAGTGCCGGTCTGGTCTCTCTGCCGCACTTCCTCCCCTTCGAACCGGAATTCAACCTGAGCGCCATCATCTCCGTGACCATGATCTTTCTCGTGTCTGCCACAGAGACTATTGGCGACACCAGCGCCATGACTGCTACCGTACTCAAACGGGACGCTACTGACCGTGAAATATCCGGCTCCATCGCCTGCGACGGCTTCGTGAGTTCCCTCTCCGCCCTGTTCGGCTGCCTGCCCATCACCTCGTTCAGCCAGAACATAGGCCTGCTCGCCATGACCAAGGTCATCAACCGATACACCATCGCCACTGGCGCCGCCGTGATGATCCTCGCGGGCATATTCCCCATCATCGGGGCCATACTGGCCAGCCTGCCCGAGGCGGTCCTTGGCGGATGCACCATCATGATGTTCGGCAACATCGTCATTTCCGGTCTAATGATGATAGGCAACTGCGGTTACAGCCAGCGCAACATCGTTATCGCGGCTCTTTCGCTCTCGGTCGGCCTCGGTTTCACGCAGGCACCGCAGATGTTCGCCATCTTCCCGGACATCGTGCGCTCCGTCTTTGCAGAAAACTGTGTGGCCGTGGTGTTCATCGCGGCTGTCATCATGAACCTCATCATGCCTAAGGAAGGTGAGGTAAAAACCAGGATGCCGCTGAAATAATACCGTTCGCGCAAAATAACGAAGCCCCGACTCGTCATGGATCGGGGCTTTTTTCGTTTTATTCTCGCGTCAGGCCTGCGATACTGCTGCAAGCATGGTATCGGCATCTTCGGCGGTCTTCACCTTATCATTGGCTTTGATGATGACGCCTTCCTCGTCGATGAGGTAGGTAGTTCGCACCACGCCCATGGACACCTTGCCGTAATTCTTCTTTTCCTTCCACACGTCGTAGGCTTCGATGACGTTACGCTCAGGGTCGGCAAGCAAAGTGAACGCCAGACCGTACTTATCAGCAAATTTTCTGTGCGAAGCCACACTGTCTTTGCTTATCCCCAGAACAACGGCTCCCTTCTCATGGATCTGCGGCAGACGCTCAGAATAGGAACACGCCTGCTTGGTGCAGCCAGGAGTGCTGTCCTTGGGATAGAAATAAAGGATGACCTTTTTCCCTCTGTACTGATCCAGCGTATGCGTGACGCCGTCCTGATCCTGCAGGGAAAACGATGGAGCCTTGGTTCCGATTTCAAGCATGGGTTCATCCTCCATAAAATAAACGTATGTCGTAAAATATCGTCACTACGATAAAATGGCAATCCGCTGAGCGACAAGGAAAAAGCCGCGCCCCTAGGACACGGCTTTTCGAAGGCAGGCTGTTCGCCGGCCTCATGATGGCGTGATGATGACCCGCCGTCAGCAGTTACAATCAGTCTTGATGCCGGAAATCGTTGCTTCAGAGGCTAGGATGCTGAGCGTACCTGCGTCGAGATTCAGCTCTTTCAGGTCATCCCAGCTCTGGAAGCCGCCAAGGGAGTCACGCAGATCGAGGATCTTTTCTGCCAGTTCCTGAGGCAGGAAACAGCGCTGCATGAGTTCATCGACCGTGGCATTGTTCAGCTCGAAGGGATTATCGGAAGCGGCATAGGCCACAGGCGCTGCAGCGATCATGGCAGCGAGAGCGAGGGCGAGGAAACGCATTTTCATATGGTATCTCCATGGATGAAGTTGGGCTGAAGGAATATCGTAACCATAAACTGAGAGGCTCTTTCAGGAAAAGCCCCCTTAAACTTTGTTTACGGAACTTAACAAATATCGAACAGAGACATTATTCCCAGCCAGACGGCAGGCGAATCTCCTGACTGAGCATGCGCCCTGCGGCCCAGCACGGCAGTATCATGCTCTTTTCGCCAGTGCCGCCTGCCACGATGATAGTGAGCTTGTCGAGGAAAGGTTTGGGGATAAGAGCTTCAGGGTCCGTAGTCTCGTATACCGAAGCAGGCACGTCCCCCTTACCTTTACGAGCATGACCAAGTTTTATCCATTCACGGAAAGGAAGCTTTGCCTTTTCCGCGATATGCTTACGGATACTGTCACGCGTCCAGCCTTCACGAGCAAGCATCTGAGCCGTATCCTGTGCGATAAGGAGGATGATATCACTGCGATACGGACGGTCGTGGCCACGCATCCACGAAGCGATGAGGTCAAGATACTGCGGACGGCTGTACCCTATACCCATGATCCCGGCATAGCCTTCCACTGAGGCTACCGTGACCACATTGCGTTCTTCAAAAAAACCGTTTTCCGTATGAAAGGAAGGCCATGGACTGGCTTTGGCATTCTCCGCAAGGAACATGACGAACTCGCCAGGCTGACCGATGGTGGACATATCCGTAATGCCCACACGGCTGCCCCCTACGTTCTGAATGATGAGATGCAGCGCCCGGGAAATACTGGCATTGGCACGATTGCCGCGTCCGAAAGTGTTTACACCTGCATTGAGCCCCATCTTTTCCACAATGGGACCGCTTGCGATGATGAGTACAGCGTCGGGGTTCGTGGTGGTGGACATGCCTCGCAGATTGAATTCCGGCTGGCTTACGGCTTCCACAGCGGCAACGAGCAGGGGCATGTGGCGAGGTTCACAGCCAGCCATGACCGCGTTGACGGCGATATTTTCCACTGTGGCCACACCATCCATAGGAGCAAGAGTAGCGATAGGCATATCGCCGGGCAGATCATAGGCATCAACCATGGCCTGCACGCGTTCCGGAGTAGGCGGCACGAGCGGCAGACCATCGCCCCAGCCACGCGCAAGAAAGAGCTGATTGAATTCTTCCAACGCATCTTCTTTCACGGTGATGGTTTCCGTGAAGGCGCGGGGAAAAGTGTTCGAAGCAGGTCGATTCTCCTGAAGGAGAGCATCTATATAAATACCGTCCTCAGTCAATCCTGTTGGATTGCAAATCGTAAGCTCGGCTGCATGGACAGACGAAAAGAGGAGCAGCGCAAAAGCAAGCGCATAAACAGGGATTTGCATTGGTCACCTCCTATTTCGACATGTGTATGAAGCTCCCTGCAACGTATCTCTGCCTCTCCACAAGCATGAAACGATGACATCAGGGCGTATTACAAAGAAAGCAGGCCCTGCTGTAATAAGAAGGGTCTGCTTTCTCTGTTATGTTACAATGTTTCGATGACTACTTGGCTGCGGGCAATTCCTTGATGACCTTCGTCACAGGGCGGAGGACCTGAGTGAAGGGTCCCCATACCCAGGACTGCTTGCCAGGGCCGCCGGAAACGAAGACACGGAAGGACTTCGGATTCACGAAACGCGGCAACATGGTGTCGGGTCCAGCATTGAGTTCGGCCGGAGGCACACAGCGTTCGGGAGCATAGAAGCGGAAAGGCATCTTTGCGGATTCAAGCAGGTAATTCTGAGCGGACTCGATGGTGGGGAAGTCCTTGGCGATAGTAGCTGCATGTTCAGGGCAAAGAACGAGCAGACTCATAACGATACTATTGCTCGGAATGTACGGCTTGTTATAATCGGCGAAGCAGCTGCCAATACCGATAGGAGAAGCAAGGGTGCCAAGAGCAAAGGTATCCAGCAGACCTGAACCGGTACGGTTGTTATGGTCGATATTACCATTGCCGGGATAGCAGGTGAACAGAGAGACGACGGACTCTTCCGGCTTGGCACCTTCTTCAGCGGCGAACGTGGTCTTCCAAGGATTGGCCTTGGCGTTTTCCACGTACACATGGGCAACGAAGTCGCCCGGGGAACCATGTGCGCTCTTATCGAGGTTGGGAACTACAGAACCACCGACCACATCGCCAACAAGATTGATGAAGTAGCCGAGAGCGTTGGTCACGGGGTTGAGAGGTCCACTGGTACCCGTACCATAATTGAGCTTGAACTGCTCGACGACAGGACCAGAAATGAGCAGAACGGGAACAGTGGGAGCCGTGGTGGTGGAAGTACCACGCCAGGCAGAATCAGGATCGGCCATAGCTTCAGCAGTGGCGAGCAGGAGCGGCATGTGTTCGGGCTGGGCACCGGCCATCACGCCAAGCGTAGCCACGAGTTCCACAGTAAGCATACCGTTACGAGGAGGAACGACCCAGAGTACTTCACCGGGATCACGCTTGGTAGCGGCGAGCATAGCCTGCACCTTATCCACCGTAGGCGGAATGATAGGCAGACCGAGCGACCACTTACGGCGTTCAAACATCTTGTTCACATCGGCATAGGTGCCGGTGAACTTAAACTTCTTGGCAGGATACGGAGCAGCCTGAACAGCGGCATTTTCCTTGGAAGGCTTCCATTCGAGGGCTGCCTTGACGATATTATCGAATGCAGCATCCACCTTGGCATTGACTTCTTCCTTGGAGATCATGCCAACGGGATGAGGAACCGTAACGAAACAAAGGTCGGTAAGGCCCTGGCTCTTCTGAGTACCACGGGCAAGAGTAACGAAATCCGGCGTCGCGATGGTGACGGTGGGGATGCCCTTCTTTTCAACGTTGCACTGGTCAACTACCAGCCATGAGGTACAGCTGCCTCAGTCGGCGGTGGACGCGATGACCAGATCCGGCTTCACAGAGGCCATAGCCTTGGCGATGCGTTCGGAGTTGGCGGGCGTCCCGGAAATAGTGTTGAGGCTGGGATCTTTGTAGGTCTTCACGACCTTGGTATTGGGATACTTCTTGGCCATCAATTCGGCCACGCGATCAAGAAGAACATCACCATTGTTCTTGCCGTTCCAGCGAAGAGCGATGGTCTTGCCTTCCAGAGTCGTGATGCGAGGAGCAGGGTCGATCTGAGCCTGCTTGATGACGCCATTCGGTGTCACCAGCTCCCATTCCTGCGGCTTCTCGGCCGCCTGAGCAAAGGGGGCACCCAGTAGGAGTGCTGCACCCAATGCTACGAGATGAGAAAGCTTAAACATATATCTTCCTCTCTGTAAAAGGTTCTGCTCCTTTCGGAGCCACTACAGGACACATCGTCCTTTTTTCACGCTTTCACGATACGGGAAGATTGTAAAATAACAGCGGAAATCAGCGTCAACTTATGCAAAATAATGTAAAGAAGCCTTTACAAGATCCCATGAGGCATCAACGCTCCTTCCTTTTCATCGGAAAATGCAGCCGCACTTCAAAGCCGCGCTTTTCGCGATTGCCGTACGTCACCCGGCCGCCGCATGCTTCGGTGCAGTATTTGACGATGGAAAGCCCGAGCCCGGTACCCCCGGGATGTGTGACGGCCGCGCGTCCCCGGAAGAAAGGCTCCATGAGCGAAGGCATATCTTCTTCGGGCACCCCCGGCCCCAGGTCACTGACTGAGATGCATATCTCACGATGATCCACCACTTCCGCACGGATGACCACTGGTCCGGCATCCTGGGCATAGTGCAGAGCATTGCGCAGGAGCTGCTTCATAGCCCGATGCAGATAATCTCTGTCTGCATACAGGTGCAAGCCCGGGCTCACTTCCACATGCACGTCTGCGTCCGGAGCATCACTCTGCACCAGCGACGTGAGGAAGGAGCACAAGTCGATGAGCGTTTCCTGCGGCGTTCCCATAGCGGCCTTGGCGTGGAGATACGACAGAACTTCATCCGTGAGTACGGAAAGCCGATCGATGTGCCCGGAAATCTGCTCTACCCGGGCCTTATTGTCTCCCTCAAGGCGACATTCCAGCACGCCAAGCCCCATCTGCGCCTTGGCCAGCGGAGTGTTCAGCTCATGTGCAACGTAGCGGATGAACTGGCTCTGCCCCGTGACCATGCGGTTCACACAACTGGTGAGCGAGACCAGCGCATGACCAAGACGCCCGACCTCGTCGAGCCGCTTACCGGAGAATTCATCATCCTTGAGAAAATCCCGGCTGACATTGGTAAAATTATCCGCCTCCACTTCCTCGGCATATTTTGCCATACGACGCAGCGGCCGAGAAAGATGACGGACAAAGGGCATCCACCACAGGAAGGAAACGCCGAACACGACGAGCAGGAATATCAGGAACAGCTACATATCGAAGAAAAAGCCATAACCGTCCATGCGGTCCGATTCCAGAGCCACCAGCAGTGTGTGGATCTGCCGGTTGCGATCGGGGATGTACATCACGCGGCCCAGCCACCAGTTCCCGCTCGCGGAGTCGTAGTGGAACAATGCCGGGGGTACGGGCGGAAGGCCGTATTCCGTATTAAGGGCCCTTTCAGTGAAAAAGGAAGAGCCCATCGGGTCCCAGAACATCACTTCCGGCTCCGGGCAGAACGTATAGGTGGTCCGCGGCAATGCCCGAGCCTGTGCCGTCATCTTTTCGGGGATGCTTCTGTCCATGACGGATTCCGTATCCAGCGTCTGCATGTGGAGACGGACAGGCAGTCTGCCGATGTGAGATTTGAGAAGCTCCTCCCATTGCAGGGCAGAGCGATATTGCAGATTGGCGCTCACCACGCGTAACGCACGATCCGCCTTAGCACTGAACAACGATGCGGGAAGTATGCCGTCGTATCCGCGGCCCATCAGTGCCCAGCACGCGACACCGCCGCTCAACAGCGCCAGAAGGACGATATTGAGCAGCATCCAGAGGACTATCTTGACATAGAGATTGGCGCTGAACAGCCTCATATATCATCCTGCCGGATGAAGGTGTACCCCATGTTTCGGACAGTACGGATAAGCCCGCTCTGCCCGGTGGCATCCGCAAGTTTCTTGCGGAGTGTGGAAATATGGACGTCCACGCTTCTATCGAATTTGTTCCACGCCTTGTCCGCAAAAAGCGTGAGCAGGGCTTCGCGGGAAAAAATACGTCCGGACTCGCGCATCATAGCGCAAAGGATCTGGAATTCCACATGCGTAAGTTCGATGGGTCTGCCGCTGAACGACACTCGCAGTGTTCGCGGATTCAGCTCGATACCATGCAGAGAGAGAACCTCGCCTCGCAGATCCAGTGAAGAACCGCCTCCGGAACGCCGGAGCACCGCTCGCACGCGGGCCAGAAGTTCACGCGAGGAAAAGGATTTGGGCACGTAGTCGTCGGCACCAAGTTCGAGGGTGACGATACGATCCGTCTCGTCGTTATGGGCCGAAAAAATGATGACAGGGGTACCGCATTTCACTCTCAGGGCCCGCAGTACCTCCACTCCCGGCATATCGGGGAGCATCATGTCGAGCAGAATGAGATCATAGCATTTGCGGTCTGACGCGAGCAGGCCTTCGGAACCGGTGAGGCAGAAATCGAGCGTCATGGCCTGAAGCTCCATATAGTCCTTGACCAGCTGACAGAACTCATGGTCATCATCAATAAGGAGCAGTCTGGCGTTCTTGTCATCCTTCATAGAGCTTCACCCGCGTAAGAATTCCGATAGCACTCAGAAAAAGGTGATACCGAAATGTTATCATTGATAGTCTTGAGTATGAGGAAAAAAAACGCGAAACTCAAGGCGGGCTTTGTAAAAATATGTTAACGCCGCAGGAACAGCACCTATCTGCAAAAGGAGCAGCCATGACCATACTCTGCATCGGAGACAGTCTTACCTACGGCTACGGCGTGGGACGCCCCCAGACGTGGTGTTCCCTTGTCTCTACCCTCACGGGGCATGATATCGTCAATCACGGCGTCAATGGCGCGACTACCGGAGAAATGCTCGAACAGCCGCTTTTCGGCGACGCCGTTTTCATCATGGGCGGATTGAACGATCTGTTCATGGGAATGCCGGTGTCCACACCGCTCACTATGATACGACAGATCTGCGAAAACGCCCGGAAGGCTGGGATACGCCCTGCCGTCGGCATCCCCATGCCCGTGAGTACCGATATCGACGAGGCATGGTGTGACGGCCCGGTGGATATGGATATCGTGCGGACTTCCTATGAAGAATTTGCGGAAAAACTGCTGTTCCAATGCCGGGAAGACGGTATCGAGACGCTGGACCTCCGCCCCCTGTACTCCCCTTCCCTGTTCCTGTTCGACGGTATACACCTGAATCGTGCCGGACATCAGTGCGTTGCTGAAGCTATGGCCGCATTCTGTCAGCACCTGTAGCGATATCCGTTCACATCCCATCGCCTGAAAAAAGAAAAAGCCTACCATCACAAGACGGCAGGCTTTCTTTTTTGAGGAAAGTTTGTGCTACTTGGCAGCAGGAGCTTCGGTAGCAGGGGCGGCAGGGGCTTCAGCGGCGGGAGCTTCCTTTTCCACCGGAGCTTCAGTCACCGCAGGAGCCTCTTCACGAGGAGCGGCGTTGGGCGGCTCGGGCAGTTTGGGCAGTTCGAGAGAAGGCAGAGCGCCAAAGGAGATCTTCTCCTGATCGAGCAGAGCCTGCACGGCGGCGGTCACATCGGCTTCAGGGCTGGCAGACAG
>JAFWYI010000175.1 GCA_017522745.1 Mailhella sp. | reverse complement strand
GCCAGACCCTCCGCTCGTTCTACGAAAGCTAAAAGAGATGAGCTGGGGGAGATTATCTCCCTCAGACCCCCATATTGCATCGGGGCGTCCGCTCGTGCCCTTCGGGCCCGCGCCGGACGCCCCGATGCAATATGGGCTTTCTGCCGAATATCCGGTGTGAATGTTCCTTGTCCGCCGGAGGCGCCGCGCACTTACTGCGTGCAGCAATAAGGCGCAAAATTTTCTCAACACACCCAGAAGCTGAGCTTCTGCAGGACCTGCGAAGCAAGCCCCACAAAGCTCAGAACCATGGGGGTGTGGGGAGATTATCTCCCTCATAAAAAAACAAAACTCACTGCTATGTCGCACTATTCCTGTATCGTAGTTGGCGCGGGCCATGCCGGATGTGAAGCCGCAATGGCGCTGGCCCGCATCGGGCACAAAGTCCTTGTGGTCACCAGCAATGTGGACCGCATCGGCCATCTTTCCTGCAACCCTGCCATCGGTGATCTGGCCAAGGGGCATCTCGTCCGCGAAATCGACGCTCTCGGCGGCTGCATGGGTAAATGGGCCGACGAAGCCGGCATCCAGTTCCGAGTTCTCAACGCCAGCAAGGGCCCTGCCGTGCGCGCCCGCCGCGCCCAGATGGACCGCGATACCTATCTCACCGCTGCCAAGCGCGACATGTTTGCCCAGCCTGATCTTGTCATCTGGCAGGATATGGTCACGGACATCCTCGCGGAAGACGGCCGCGTGGTCGGCATCCGCACCCAGCTCGGCAAGGAATTCTACGCCCCACACGTTCTGCTCACCACGGGCACGTTCCTCTGCGGTCTCGTGCATGTGGGGCTCACCCATTACAGCGCTGGCCGCTTCGGCGACTCCGCCGCCATGCAGCTTTCCGACTCCCTGCGTTCGCTTGGTCTTGAGCTGGGCCGCCTGAAGACCGGAACCACGCCACGCATCCTTGGCAGCACCATCGACTTCGATGCCCTCGAAGCCCAGTACGGCGACAATCCTCCGCAGAAGTTCAGCTTCACCGGTCCCGGCCCCAAACTCCCTCAGGTCCCCTGCTGGATAAGCTGGACCAACCAGAACACGCACGACATCATCCGATCCGGGCTCGACCGTTCGCCGCTGTTCACCGGCATCATCACGGGTGTAGGCGCCCGCTACTGTCCTTCCGTGGAAGATAAGGTGGCCCGCTTCCCCGAACGCGACAGGCATCACGTCTTCATCGAACCCGAAGGCCTGAACCAGCAGGAATTCTACGCCAACGGCATTTCCACCAGCCTCCCGCTGGATATCCAGGAAAAGATGGTCAACTCCATCCGTGGTCTTGAGCATGCCAAGATCGTGCGCCCCGGCTACGGCATCGAATACGACTATGTGAACCCCATCCAGCTCAAGCCCACTTTCGAGACCCGCAAGGTCCAGGGGCTGTGGCTCGCTGGTCAGATCAACGGCACCTCCGGCTACGAAGAGGCCGCCGCACAGGGCATGTGGGCAGCGCTGAACATCGCCGCGCAGATCGAAGGTCGCGAACCCTTCCTGCCCAAACGCTCCGAATGTTACATGGCTGTGCTTGCCGACGAACTGGTGACCAAGGGCACCAACGAACCCTTCCGTATGTTCACCTCCCGCGCCGAGTACCGTCTGCTGCTGCGTGAAGACAATGCTGACGCCCGCCTTACCCCCTGCGGCCGTGAACGCGGTCTGGTGAAGGACGAACAGTGGGAGATCTTCCGCGCCCGTCAGGAAGCTCTGCACGGACTCATGGACAAGCTGAAGTCCGTACGCCTCACGCCCGATGCCGCCACGCAGGCTCAGTTTGCCGAAATGGGTGAGCCTTGCCCCAATCAGGCCGTCACGCTGGCCGACCTTGGCCGCCGTCCCCAGCTGGAACTGCGCCGCCTCTCGCGCTTCCTGCCGGAACTTGAGACCGCTGACGAGGACATCGTGCAGGAGACCGACATCGTACTGAAGTATTCCGGTTATCTGGAGCTTCAGGATGAACTCGTGCGCCGTGCCGCCCGTCAGGAGTCCATCCGTATCCCCGAGGATATGGATTATACCGACATGGCCGGGCTCTCACGCGAGATCCAGGAGAAGCTGAACAAGGTGAGACCCATCACGCTGGGACAGGCTGGCCGCATTTCCGGCGTTACGCCTGCCGCGCTCTCCTGCGTGGAGATCGAACTCAAGAAGCGTGGATTGCTGTAAAAAACAGCCCGAATGGTACTACTCTCCCTGATCGGCATAAAAAATTTTCATAATGTGAATTTTTCTGTTGACAGCGAACGCCATTTACCATAAACACATTCCTGCGCATGGGCAGTTAGCTCAGTTGGTAGAGCATCGCCTTCACACGGCGGGGGTCACAGGTTCAAGTCCTGTACTGCCCACCATGCACATGCGGAGCGGTAGTTCAGTCGGTTAGAACGCCGGCCTGTCACGCCGGAGGTCGAGGGTTCAAGTCCCTTCCGCTTCGCCACTTTGACATCTAGGGTTTATGCCCCATCCATATTTGGAGCGGTAGTTCAGTCGGTTAGAACGCCGGCCTGTCACGCCGGAGGTCGAGGGTTCAAGTCCCTTCCGCTTCGCCAAGCAATAGCTGAAGAAAGTCTCTGTTAGATCATAAACGTCTACAGAGACTTTCTTTTTTTAATTTTTCTTAGTCTACCGAAGTACACCGTAATATTTGTTGGGTCTTGGACATATCGCTGAAATGTTGGTATAATCGTTGGTATATCTGTCCCCGTCCCCTCTTGGGACACCGAAGAACCAACAGGAGTACCAACATATGCCGCTCACCGATGCCAAGATTCGTGCCCTCCACGGCAAGGCCCTGAAAGGCGAAATCGTCGGAAAAGCCGCCGATGGTGGAGGTCTGAATTTTCAAAATGGAAAATACTGGCGGATGTCCTACCGCTTCGATGGCAAGCAGAAGACGCTTGCTCTGGGAGTCTATCCCGACATAAGCCTCAAAGCCGCCAGAGAAGCCCGCGACAAGGCCCGTACTCTGCTGACTCAGGGCATCGACCCCAACGAACAGAAAAAGAGCAAGCGTGACGAGGCAGAGCGTCAGCAAAAAGAAGAAGCGCGTACCTTCGAGTTTGTCGCCCGGGAATGGTTCGACAAAAAGACGCGTAACCTCTCCCCTGCCTACCGGAAGCAAAAGCTTCAGCGCGTTGAAAAGCACCTCTTCCCGTACATTGGCCGAACTCCTATGGCCACACTCGATCTGCCCGAAATAGTGGCCGCTCTGGATCATCTTCGGGATAAGCCGGACATGGGCAAGCGCATCGCCCAAATAGCCGGTCAGATCTGCCGCTACGCCCGTCTAATGCAGTATGCCAAGTATGATGTCTCGGCGGGTATAGTCGAAACCCTGCCGGACAGCCCGCCTACTCAGCATAGAGCCACCATTACCGATCCCAAAGAAGTGGGACATCTGCTTCGCGCAATCGACTCCTACAACGGCGACCTTTCCATCCGCTACGCCCTGCGTATCCTTCCCTATGTCTTTCTGCGTTCCAAAGAACTGAGGCTGGCCCAGTGGAAGGAGATCGACCTCGAAAAAGGCGTCTGGCTTGTACCCTCTCATCATATGAAGATGAAACGCCCTCATGTCGTCCCCCTGTCGAAACAGGTCGCAGCTCTTCTTCAGGAGCTTTACGACTGGACAGGACACGGCGAGCTTATTTTCCCTTCGCCTTTTTCCAACACCTCGCCGATATCCGATGTCGGACTGCTGAACGCGCTACGGAGAATGGGATACGGCAGAGAAGAAATGTGCGTACACGGCTTCAGGGCGATGGCTTCGACCCTTTTGAACGAGTGCGGCAGATATCGTCATGACGTTATCGAAGCCCAGCTCGCCCATCAGGAAAAGAACGCCGTGCGTAATGCCTACAACCACGCTCAGTATCTGCCGGAGCGAAAGATCATGATGCAGGAATGGGCGGACTGGCTTGACGAAATGAGAGCGTCCGAGAACTGAAAAGGAGAATAATCATGGAAGACCTGCGAAACGAAAATCAGACCGAGGAAATCCAGATCACCGTCACCAACACCGAATGGACTGAGGCTGAACGCGGCCAGATGCGCGAACATGGATATGACGACATGGATATACTGAGAGCATGGCTTAACTGACCCTCAATCCCATCACGATAACGCCAAAGGCGCGACTTCTTGCGGAGCATTTCGAAATGCCGAACGCAGGAGATCGCGTCTTTTCGCATTAAAATATGCCAAATTCAGGCTCAAAATACCCCCATGTTGGGGGCCAAGCACTCATGTAACCCAACTTTTTTTAGTCAACAAAATCAGCTTGTTCCTTCCCATGTTGG
>JAFWYI010000174.1 GCA_017522745.1 Mailhella sp. | reverse complement strand
GCCCTCTGGCGACAGCAGCATCTCTCATCTCCGCCGTACCCAGAACTTCATCGCCGCCAGTGATAAGTTCCCCATGGGCGAAGACGTGGTCATCACGGCTGGCGAGTACGCTCCCACTGATCAGTCCCGCCGCACCAATGTGGTGAAGATCTATCATAAGTAAGCGCACTTGCCTTTTGTGCGTAAGCCCTGATAGTATGGCCTCGTATCGTGGATATGGGGCCATTTTTTTGCTCTTGAGAGGTCGATATGGATAATGATGCCAGCAGGGAAAGGAGCGGACAGGAACTTCCGATATCTTCCTTCATGCCCGAGCTTCCTGATTCCTCTGCGCCGGAACTTCGTGCCGAAGACAGGCTCGTTATCCTTCTGGCTTCTGCGGCGCAGGCTGAGGGACGGCTTTCGCCTGTGGCCTGGAAAAAGGCTACGGATATCCTGACGGCTATCTTCTCCGATGTTCCGATGCGCAAGGGAGCAGATGGCACCGATCCCCGGACGGAGCAGGAATTTTTTCTTCTTCAAACGCGTTTCCACGCGGCACTGCTCCAGGCTCCTGTTCCTGCGGCCAGCTTTGCGGCAGATTCCCGCATCGTCGAGGATCTGGCGGCGCTTCCCGGGCAAAAAGCGGAGCTTCTGCTGGCATCCCTTGAAGAACTGGCTCCTCCGTATGCGGAGATAGTGCGGGTCGCTATGACCAAGGGTGGTCGCGCATCAGAGGGGCGGCGCGCAGACACAAGCCCGGTGGAGAAGCGCTCGTGGGAGAATTTTCTCGGCAGTGCTGAGGGTTCGGGGACAGATGCTCATAATGTGATGATGGAAAACGGTGTGGCCGTCCAGCGCCCCCGCCCGCGAACGCTCTTGCCGGTATCTGTAAAAAAGTCTTTCGATGCCCTTTCCAGTATGGTGTCCGGTGCGGGCAGTGCCTGTACTGGTATGGCTGAAGGGGTGGCTCAGGCGGCGAACGCCCAGTATCAGGGGGCGAGCCGCTATCTGCGTGAACTGCGAGTGCAGCGCCTTTTCGGGCTCCAGCGCGGCGAAGAAGCCGGGAGCGTGGTAGCGACCCCACTGACAGGGACCATGAGTGCCGCGAGTGATCTCGAACAGGCGGCTCTGGAGACGGGCAGTCTGGAAACGGCACGCGCTCTGGGCGATCTGCGTTATCTCATGCTGGAGCAGCCGTTCACGCTGGTCGTGGTCGGCGAGGGGAAACGCGGTAAAAGCTCGCTTGTCAACGCGCTTCTGGGCAAGGCGGTGTCGCCGGTCCGGGAGTCTGTGCCGGAAACCGCGGCCGTCGCACGGTTCCGCTGGGGCGAGACGTTTCGAAGCTGTGCCCGCTTCCTCAGCGAAGAGGAAAGCCTTCGAATAGGTGGATTCTTCAAGGAGAACGCCAGCGATGACAGCTTCGGGGAGCGCGTACAGCGCCTGCTGAACGATCGTCCGCCCGCTGGAGAAAAGGAGATCCGTTCCGAGAAGGAGCTGGGGGAATTCCTTTCCGCAGAAAGCGGGAACAGTTTTTTCTCTGCGCGCGTGGATGTGGAACTGCCGTCGGATATCCTGCGACATGGGCTGACGCTCGTGGATACTCCGGGCCTCAACGCGACGGATCCCATACAGAACTATCTGGCCTTCGAGGAGTGCCTTGCCGCAGACTGCCTGCTCTTCGTCATGGATGCACGCAGGCCGGAATCGGCCTCGGAGCAGGAACTCCTCCATCAGCTGGCCCGCTCGGGCAGGGCGACCTCCGTCATCGGCGTACTCACCGGTGAGGACAGGCTGAACGAGGAGGAAAGCCGCGTGCATGCTATGGAGCGTGCCCGCCTGCTGATGGATGACGCGGAAGCGCAGGGTATACACGTTCTCGGCCTCGTGTCCGTGAACGCTCGCGAGGCCATGGCTCAGCGCTGTGCCTCCAGCGATGGGGGCGGTGAGGCTTTTCGAGACCTGCTCCGGCTCATCGAATCGGCCGCATCTTCCCGGAAGGAAGAGAAGGATGCGGAAAGGATGGAGCGCATCCGGACCAAGGGGCTTGAACTCGTGGAGGTCTCGCGCAGTGACGCGTTGGGTTTTCTGGCTGCGGAACAGTCTGAACGGCCGGATGCCCGGCACGCGGAGATCCTGAAGCGCCATGTGGAGCGCCTGGAAAGCGTGATGGAATCCTGCTCCGGGCAAGCCTGGTCCATAGCCAGTGCGGCGCTCTTCGATATGGAAGCCTGGCGTAAGGAACAGGCGCGTGCGCTGGACAACTGGCAGGAAAAGACCACGCTCAAACTTGTGGATGCCGCCAACAAACATGCGGACAGCCTTGGCTTTTCCAAAATGTTCAAACCGAAGAACTGGAAGAACTTCGACGAAGAGGATGTGCCGCGCATTGCCCGGGAATGCCTTGAGGAACTGCTTGCGGAACGTCGCGATGTCCAGCAGGACTGGAACAGGAAGCTGAAGCAGTTCGGCCAGCGCATGCAGGAGCTTTCCGTTCTCTGCCTTGATGCGGTGATCACCGACGATGTGGAACTCCAGTCCATCAGCGATGTGCCGTTCAGCCGTGAACGCTGGCTGGTGAACGCCAACTCTCTGATGAAGAAGGCAGGCCTTGTGGCTATGGGGCTTGCCATCCGTCGCGGAGGGGGGCTGGGCCTTGGCATAGTGCTGGGAAATATGGGCTGGTGGGCCCTTCTCCCCGTGGCAGTGGTGGGCAGTCTGGTATGGACGCTCATGAAGCTGGGCAGTCCGTCGCGTTGCCGCCGCCTGCTTATGGAGCGGAAGGAGGAGTCTATCCGCCGATGGACAGCAGAACAGCGCAAGCGGCTCGATGACCTCCTTAATCAGAATCTGGAGGATATCGCCAAAGCCTATGGCAAGGCTGTGAACGAAGGTTTCGTGCCGGCACTCTCTCTGCTGGCGGAAGAGGCTTCGGCCATGCGTGTGTATCTGGCTGTGCTCGAGAAGATGCGCGAAGGTGCAGAACGCCGGGCGGAGGAGCAGATAGCCTGCGCAAAAGAGCTGGAACGCCAGCTTCTGGCGCTCAACGCCGGATAGCAGAAAACGCCCGGGATCGTGAGGATGCCCGGGCGTTTTTACATAGTCTATAGGCTGTTATTTGGTCATCGCTTCGTAGGCGTCGACGGATTTTTCCTTGACCCAGTTGTAGCCTTTTATCGTCTTGTCCTTGGTCCATTCGTAACCGGAAACAACGCCGTCCTTCACCTTTTCCGCGGTCTCGTTGGTCGTGGTGGTCGTGACTTCCGAGGTGACTTGTTCGCCGGACTGGTCGTAGGTGGTCACCTTGGTCGTCGTTGTCGTACTGCACGCGGTCATCAGAAGGCAGATACAGAGAAGGGCAGAGGCTTTCGTCAGCGATTTCATGTCGGTCTCCGTTGGGTGGACGGCGCTCAGACGCCGGATTTGGTAAGTTCGATGAACTGCTTGGCTACGCGCGGGCTGCGGCCGCCGTTGCGGATGGCATGCGCTTCGGCCCGGATGTCGAGCTGGGCTTCGGGCAGATCGATGCCGTACTGAGCCGCCAGCTTATGGACGATGTCGAGATACAGATCCTTGTCCGGGCGGGAGAAGGTGACAGTGAGACCGAAGCGGGCGGAAAGAGACATGAGTTCCTGCCGCGTATCGGATTCATGCAGGTCATTGCCGGAACGGTCTTCCCAGCTTTCCTTGATGAGATGGCGGCGGTTGCTGGTAGCGTAAACGGCAAGGTTGCCGTTGTGTCCGTTCACACTTCCTTCAAGTATCGCTTTAAGGGCTGCAAAGTCGTTATCATTGCTGGAGAAGCTGAGATCGTCGATGAACAGGATGAACTTGAGCGGGTTTTTGCCAAGCGTTTCAATGATATCGGGGATCTGGTACAGCTGGTTCTTCTTCACTTCGATAAGGCGGAGGCCCTGTGCGTGGTATTCGTTCACGATGGCCTTCACTGTGCTGCTCTTGCCGGTGCCGGCGTCACCGTACAGAAGGACATTGTTGGCGGGCTGGCCGTTGAGCAGGGCTTCCGTATTGGCGATGACCTTGGAGCGTTCGCGCTCGTAACCGGGGAGCTGTTCCAGCGTCTGCTGGTCAGGATGCTTCACGGGGATGAGCTGTCCTTCCTTCACCGTGAACATGCGGTACTGCGCGAAAATGCCGTAGCCCCGGGTATGGATGGCGGCTATGCGTGTATGATAGGCGCTGCTGAAATCCAGTTCGCTGTTCTTCCAGCGGGGAAGGAAACCTTTGAAATCAAGGGCTTCGCGGATGGAGGAACCGTCGAAGCGGCTCAGCTCCTGCAGGAACGCCAGTTCATGTTCCAGACATTCGGTCAGCAGAGGAGATACCGGGGCTTCGCCACAGCTCTGCAGCATGTAGATGTTCTCATCTTCGAGCAGAAGGTCGAGAAGATAGGCGCTGAGGTCGTCGGTCTTGCTGAAAAGGGCGGCGGTGAAATCGCCGTAGGCGTCCACGCAGGCGGCAGTATCAGCCGTGCTGACGCTCAGGAGCTTGTCGAGGCGGGAGATGACAGGATCGCTGAGGATGCTGCGGAAGACGACGAGACCGCGGAGCTGTATGCTGGCGTTGTTCAGGAGTGACACGGATATCCCCTTGTAATGATTTTTGGGGAGTATACGGCAGTGGCGGAACGTGTGCAAGAGGCTGAAGCTATACGATATCTTGCGGCATTGCATTTAGTATGGCACAAGAGGGTGTCCACTGTCATTTTCTGAGGAGCGAAACGATGAAGATTGTTGTTCTGGATGGTTATTCCCTTGAGCAGGGGACGGAAAGCCCCTGGGCCTCTCTGAGCGAGTTTGCCGATTGGCAGTATTATGACCGCACTCCGGCGGATAAGACCGTGGAGCGCTCTG
>JAFWYI010000173.1 GCA_017522745.1 Mailhella sp. | reverse complement strand
CGCGTGACCGTTGTGGAGACCGCTCCTGTGGCCAGCGAAGGTGTCGACCTCGCCGCCGCTCCCCGCGTGGTCTGCGTGGGCCGTGGTGTGGAAAAGCAGGAAGACCTTGCCATGGTGCAGGATCTCTGCTCTGCCTTCGGTGCCGAGATCGCCTGCTCCCGCGGCATCGCCGAAGACCTCAAGTGGCTCCCCCTCGAACGTTCCATCGGCATCTCCGGCGTCAAGGTCAAGGCTGACATCCACATCTCCCTCGGCATCTCCGGCCAGGTCCAGCATGTGGCCGGCATCCGCGACGCCAAGACCATCATCGCCGTGGATACCAACGAGAACGCCCCCATCTTTGCTGCCGCCGACTACGGTATCGTGGGCAACCTCTACGATGTCGTCCCCGCACTGACCAAGGCTCTCAAGGGCTAGGAGCGCACTATGTCGGCAGAAGAAAAATTCGACGCGATAGTCATAGGCGCCGGTCCCGCCGGCCTTGCCTGTGCCTATGCCCTTGCCCGCGAAGGCAAGGAAGTGGTGCTGCTGGAACGCGGCTCCAGCGCCGGTGAAAAGAACTATACCGGCGGCCGCATGTACTCTCATGCGCTGGACGCTCTCGAACCCGGCCTCTGCGAAGAAGCTGCGGCTCAGGGCGCGCTGGAACGCAGAGTCACGCATGAACAGATCATGTGTCTCTCTGAAAACAGCGGCATGACCATAGATTACACGGACGGTGGCCTGCTGCATCGCGCAGGTTCCGATCCTGCCGTGGAAGTCCCTCAGTCCTGGACTGTACTCCACTCCAAGTTCAACGCATGGTTCGCTTCCAAGGCGGAAGAAGCCGGCGTGGCTCTGGCCCCCGGTGTCCGGGTCGACAGTCTGATCGAAGAAGGCGACAAGATCGTTGGCGTGCGCGCCGGCGAAGACGAACTTTATGCTGATGTGGTCGTGGCCGCCGACGGTGTGAACTCCTTCATCGCCGCCAGTGCCGGACTTGCGCCCGCAGTCAACGCTCATTCCGTGGGCGTCGGCATCAAGGAAGTCATCGAACTGCCCGAAAGCGTCATCGAAGATCGCTTCCAGATCGACAAGGACGGCGGTGCCGCCCGCGTGGTACTCGGCTGTACGGCCGGTATCCCCGGCGGTGGTGCCATCTACACCAACCGCAACACCATCTCTCTGGCCTGCGTGTTCAACCCCGCCCATGCCGCTGAGCAGAAGCGCCGTCTTCCTGACATCTTCCAGGAATTCAAGATGCATCCGGCCATCTATCCGCTCATCAAGGGCGGCACCACCGTGGAATACGGCGGACACCTCGTTATGGAAAACGGCTGGCGCAACGTCATGCGCACGCCGTACCGCGACGGTCTGCTCGTAGCTGGTGAAGCAGCCGGTTATGTCATCAACACCGGTGTCATCATCCGCGGTATCGACCTTGCCATCCTGTCCGGCACGGCCGCGGCTCAGGCCATCCTCACCGGCGCTCAGGGCAAGGCTCTCGGCCAGGAATATGTCCGCCGTCTGGAACTGTGCAAGCTCAACGATGCTATGCGCGCCGCCCAGAACTGGCCCGATTTCATGGCTTCCCCCCGTCTGTTCTCTGCCTACCCCGATATGGGCGTGGACATGCTGCGCCAGCTCTTCACTGTGGATGACGGCGCGGCCTCCCTTAAAAAGCGTCTCATCGGCAGCGTGAAGAGATCCGGTGCCGGCATCATGGACATGGTGCGTGACGCGTGGAGGGCTTACAAAGCGCTATGATCAAGAAAACCGATACTACTGAACTGCTCGGCCTGAACAAATTTCAGGTGGACGAAGAAGAAGCCCATATCGTTCTCGATAAGGCCGCCTGCGCCAAATGTACCAAGAAGCCCTGCCTCGTGGTATGCCCTGCCGGCCTCTATACGGAAAAGAACGGCGAGATCGTCTTCGACTACGCGGGCTGTCTTGAATGCGGCACCTGCCGTCTCGTATGCGAATACGGAGGCATCACCAAGTGGGAATATCCCCGCGGCACCTTCGGCATAGCTTTCCGGCTGGGGTAACATCATGCCAGTTTTTTCTTTCAGTCATGGGAAATACTCCGCCAATACCTGTCTGGTCTGGCAGGGGAAGGACGCTGTCCTCATCGACCCTCCTCATGAGGAAGAAGCCCTGCTCGAAGTGATCGAAAGAGAAGACCTTACGATACACGCCCTGCTCTGCACCCATCTCCACATCGACCATGTGATGGGCTGCGGCGTCTGGCAGAAGCGGACCGGCCTGCCCATCCTCGCCATGGCTGAGGAGATCGCGGCCGCCCCCGCCATGCTGGCACGAGCCGCACAGGGAGGCAACGTGGCGGACGAGTTCCGTACGGAAGCCTTCGCTCCCGGTCTCCATACGTGGGGCGAACTCCGCTGTGATGCTCTGTTCGTTCCCGGGCATACTCCCGGAAGCCTCTGCTTCTACTTCCCGGACATGGGTGTCCTCATCAGCGGCGACAGCCTGTATAAAGCGAAACCGGCACTGACGCATTTCCCTGAATCCATACCGGAAGCTCTGCTCCCGGCTCTTCAGGAAAAGATCTTCACCCTGCCTCACGATACGATAGTCTATCCGGGGCATGGAACAACAACAAACATAGGCGATGAGGCCTGCACTGCAGACCCTTTTCCTGCAACCATCAATAACTAAGGAGAATCCGATGAACGTTCTTGAAGCTCCCATGGCTGGCAAGGTCCTCGAAATCAAGGTCAAGCCCGGCGACGT
>JAFWYI010000172.1 GCA_017522745.1 Mailhella sp. | reverse complement strand
TCAGGCTCTTCCGATCTTATCGGCGTAGCCGGCCCCATCCTCGGCGGCTCCTTCTCCGATATCCTGAACAAGCGCTATCCCGCCGGCCGCGTATACGCCGTGGTGCTGAGCATGGTTCTGGTCGCGGCATCCAAGTTCGTACTCTTCTACATCATCGGCGTCTGGTCCCTGCCCTGGGTCTTTGCCTACGGCCTTTTCGACGGTCTCGTAACCATGATGCCCCTTCCCATCTACTTCACCATCGTACAGGATATCGTTCCCAACCATCTGCGTAGCGGTGCTGTCGGCATCTTCGGCACGCTCACCTTCCTGTTCGGTGCCGCATGGGGACCCCTGCTCGTCGGCTTCTTCTCCGACTTCTTCGGTGGTGGTGCTGAAGGCCTGCGCCTTGCCCAGCTCACGCTGGTCATCTTCATCGTCCTTTCCGCTGTAGCCTTCGCCTGCACGGCAAAGAGCTACCCTCGCGAAAAAGATTCCGTGAACTGATTTCATGCGCCATGAATTTCGCCAGATAAAAGCCTCTGCCGGCTCGGGTAAGACTTATACGCTTACTTCCAGTTTTCTTTCCCTGCTGGCAGAGGCCTCTGGTGCGTCATGGAAAAAACGACCTGCTGGCTGCGGTATCGCTGCATCAGACGGAAGCTACGGCTGGCAGGAGATCCTCGCCATCACCTTCACGAACAAAGCCGCCACGGAAATGCGTGAGCGGCTTCTTTCGCGTCTTAAAGATCATGCCCTTGCGCCTGCTTCGCGCAAACGCGCCTCTGAAGAAGCACGTTTCTGGACGCCGACCCGCGCGACGACAGCTGTGGATACGCTCATCCGCAGTTATGGTTCGCTGAACATCCGCACCATCGACAGTCTTCTGCATCTTATGGTTCGGCTTTCCGCTCTGGATTTCGGCCTTTCGCCGGATTTCGAACCGAGGTTCAGTGAAAAAGATATCACTGGTCCGCTCTTCGACCTTCTGGCCGAACAGGCCCGCGATGGCAACGAGGAACTGGCAGAACTCTTCCGGCAGGCCTGCCTCCAGATACTGTTCTCCGAAAACTTCCCCGGCTTCCTTGCTGGTGAACGTATCCGCGACCGCGTGACCAACATGGCCGCACTCATGCTGAATGCGGATGGCTGGTCTCCCCTCAAGCTCGCATCCGCTTCCGAAGCAGAAGAACACCTTCTTTCACTGCTCACAGACATCGAGCTTACCGCCCGGGAACTGCTCTCCATCATCCGCACGGAAAAACTCAAAGCCGGCAAATATTTCCTCGATGCGCTGAACGCCTGCGCCTTCTGCGAAGGCGATACCAACGCCCTGTCCGACTCTTCGACGCTGAAAAAGGAAAGTCTGGACGACAACCTGCTCAAGGCGTCCAAGGGGGCGGCAAGCCCCAGCGCCCACGAGCTCTATGCTTCTCTGCGTGCCGACATGAACGAGATGCGGATACTGCTCAAAGCCCGCCGTCTCATGCCCTTCGTCGAGCTGGCACTCACCGTGTTCAACAAGCTGGAAGAATATGAACAGCGCACAGGCATCATCGCAGCCTCGCAGGTGCCCCGCCTTGCCATACGCACAGCAGACGACGAATACGGCGTGAACGAGATGTTCTGCCGCATGGGTTCCCGCATCAGCCATATCCTCATCGATGAATTCCAGGATACCAGCCAGGATCAGTGGATGGCCCTCCAGCCACTGGCCGAAGAAGCACTCGCACGCGGCGGATCGCTCACCATCGTGGGTGACGTGAAGCAGGCCATCTACGGCTGGCGCGGTGGCGATGCCTCCCTTTTCGACAGGCTCATCCAGCAGGATTCCCCGCTCCTCCACAGTGTAGGCCAGCCCGCCCTGCAGACACTGCCGCATAACTGGCGCAGTCGTGAACGTATCGTTGCGTGGAACAACGCGCTGTTCTCTCCCCTCAGCGATCCTGCTACGGCCTCCCTCCTGCTGGACTCTCTGGCCGACGGGCAGACGATGCTGCTTGCCGAACAGGCCATGCATCTGAGCAACGCTTTTCAAGGTGCTGCGCAAAGTGCCGAACACTGCCGCCCCGGCGGCTACGTGGAACTCCGCCAGCTCGAAAAAGGCACGGAGCGTGCCGAACTGTTTCGTCAGATCCCCCCTCTTGTGGAAGCCCTGGGCAAACGCCATTCATGGGGCCGCATCTGCATCCTTGTCCGCAGCAACGAGCAGGCTTCGCTCGCTGCCTCATGGCTCATGGAACGCCACATCCCGGTAGTCACGCAGGGCAGTCTTCTGCTTGCCGAACAGCCTGTCATCGCTGAACTGGTCGAACTGCTGCGCTTCATCAACACTCCGGAAGACGACCTCGCGTTCTGGAACGTCCTTTGCGGCCGTCTGCTCCTTCCCGCACTGACGCTCCCCGATGGAACAAGACTCAACCCGGAAGCGCTGGCCGACTGGGCGGCACGGAGACGACTGCGCGGCACGCTCGCCCAGCAGTTCAGCCACGATTTTCCCGAAGTGTGGCAGTCTGTCTTCGCTCCTCTGCTGGAAGGCACTGGCCTCCTCACCCCCTACGACGCCGCCATGGAAGTCCTCCAGCGCTGGAACGTGACGGAACGCTGCCGTGATGCCGAAGGCTTCCTGAGACGCTTCCTCGAAGTCTTGTTCAACGCGGAGGAAAAAGGCATTGCCGACCTGTCCGCCTTCCTCGACTTCTGGGATGAAAACGGTTCGCAGGAAAAAGCCCCTCTCCCGGAAAGCATGGATGCCGTCCGCATCATGACCATGCATAAAGCCAAGGGGCTGGAGTTCGACGTGGTCATCCTGCCCTGGATGGACTTCCCTCTTGGCCGGGCCTCGGACGATCATGCCGTGTACTGGAACAGCCGCGGCACCAGTATCCTTGCCCCGCTGTGCCGGGAAATGGGAGAGGCGTGGCTGAACTACCGCATGGACAGCGCCCGGGAAGCCCTGCATCTCGTTTATGTGGCCATGACTCGCGCCGTCTCGGAACTCTACTGCTTCCTCGCGTCGCCCGAACGCGGCCCTGTTCCGGCCATGCTGGAGACCCTCATCGGCAGTCAGCGCTCTGCTCTGCACGAAGAAGGTGACATCTCTTACTGGGGTGAGCGTCCCGAAGGTATGGATGCGCCCGCCCTTCCGTATGACGAAAACAGCGATGGCATGGACAGCGAGCATGTCATGGTCGAGAAGCATGGACTGGAAGAAACTCCTGTCTGCCTCCCCACAACGCCCACGCCCTCCATCTGTCCGCCGTCTTCCCCCGAAAACGTCCCCGACGCCCCCGATGCCGGGTGGCGCCCCATGGGCTGGCTCCCGCGCCTGCGCATGTTCCGCTCTCCGCTGGAGGATTGGACCTTCACGGCCAGACGCCGCGGCACCCTCATCCATCACTGTCTGGAATGTCTGCAGGTCTCCGGGATAGGGGCCTCCTCAGCAAGACGCGATGCCGAACTTGCCGCCGCACGCGGGCTTTCCACCTTCCCGCTGCCGGTGCCAAACAAGGAGGAAGTTCTTGCCGACATCACGGAAGATCTCGCCTGGTTCGCCTCCCAGCCGGAGACGGCGCACTGGCTGGCCTTCGGCACGCCCGAACATGCCCTGCTGAACGGCGATGGTCGCCAGTTCCGTGTCGACCTTCTTGTGGATGACGGCCACGAACTCATCGCCGTGGAATACAAGACCGGTACTTCCGGCGAGCTTCCTGCCCCCGCTCATACAGAACAGCTTTCCCGCTATCTGAAACTTCTGAAGGACGCTTCCGGGCAGTCCGTGCGCGGTGTACTCGTCTATCTCGACAGGCGTGCCATATTCCCGCTTTCTCTGCCCGACGACGGAGGTCGCCATGCCTGATCACAGACCCGCCTGCGCCGAACGCCCGCCGTTCCGCATCGTGCCGTGGAATGACGATTTCCTGCTTCGCATACATGCTCTGGCAGAAGAACTTACGGGCGGGAACCCCGGCAAGGCTGTCATCGTATTTCCGCTCAACCGGCCTCGCCGTTACCTGCTGGATATCTACAGGAAGAATATCAGCGCCCCCATCATGCTGCCGCATATCATCAATGCCGGGCAGCTCACGCAGGCCTGTCTGGAAAGCTGGACTCGTTCCGTCCCCCGCATGGCCGGCACGCTGGATCAGGTGGCACTGGTGAAGGAAAGCGTGCAGGCCGTGGGCGCCCTTGCTCCGCAGAACAGCGCTCTGGCAAAACTGGCACAGAGCCTCGATGCAGAAGACGGGATGGTGCGCTTCTTCCCCTGGGGCGTGCGGCTGGCCCGCATCCTCGATGAATGTGCCGGGCACATGATCGAAGCGGACGACCTGCATCACGCCGAAGGGCTCGTTTCCGACTATGCCGCCGCGCTTCTGGGCAGTCTTCGCTCCATCC
>JAFWYI010000171.1 GCA_017522745.1 Mailhella sp. | reverse complement strand
GTTATCGCCATGAAGCTCAATGAGATCGCAGGTGTTACTCCTCCCGTAGGTATCAACTCCTTCGCGCTCGCCGGCGTGACGAACTCCAAGGTGGAAGACGTGTTCGCAGGCACCTGGCCCTTCATTATCTGCGACCTCGTCGTTATCGCCATCCTCTGCATGTTCCCGTCCATCTGTACGATCCTTCCCTACTCGATGATCGAATAAGGAGATGCTCGAATGTCTTTCACTCCCAGCGTTTCTCAGGAAAAACTCGTTGAATACCGTCGTGCGTTCCATCAGCACGCCGAGTCCGGCCTTTCTGAATTCTGGACGACGGCCTATCTGGCCAAGGAACTTGCCGCTGCCGGTTTCGATGTGAAGGTGGGCCACGAGATCTTCGATGTCTCCAAGCGTATGGGCCTGCCTGATGAAGCTACTCAGCAGGCTCGTCTCGAAGCCGCACTGGCTCAGGGAGCTGATCCTGAATGGATAGCCCGCATGGATGGCATCACCGGTCTTGTCGTCGATCTGCGGCCCGACCTGCCCATGCACACGGTCTTGCGTTTCGACATCGACGCCGTAGACGTGGACGAGAGCGCCGCGAACGAGCATCTCCCCGCCCGCGAAGGTTTCCGTTCCATCAACAACTGCGAATGTCATGCCTGCGCGCACGACGGTCACGCCACCATCGGTCTGGGTACGGCGCTGGAAATGCTGCGGTACAAGGATCAGCTCAAGCACAATGTCCGCATCATCTTCGAGCCGGCGGAAGAAGGCTCCCGCGGTGCCGCTCCTATGGTGAGCGCCGGTGTTGTTGAGGGTGCGAAATATTTCTTCGCCGCGCATATCGGTGTGAACGCCCAGCAGGATCACGCGCTCGTCTGCGGTACGCAGGGTTTCCTTGCTACCACCAAGTTCGACGTGGAATTCTTCGGCCGCGCTTCTCACTCCGGTGCGGATCCGCATGAAGGCAAGAATTCCCTGCTCGCGGCCGCCAGCGCCACGCTGAACATGCATGCCATCCCGCGCCACGGCCGCGGCAACACCCGAGTCACCGTGGGCCGCGTGGAAAGCGGCACCGGTCGTAACGTCATCCCCTCCTATGCCAAGCTCTGCTGCGAAACTCGCGGTGAAAGCACCGAGATCAACGAGTACATGTTCGAGAAGGCCAAGCTCATCGTCGAACACAGCGCTGGCATGTACGAGCAGGATTACAAGATCACCGTCATGGGTAAGTCCGACACTGCGGTGAGCGACTGGCCCATGATCGAGCTGGTGAAGAAGGTGAGCGAAGACGTGCCGTACTTCCATCGTGATCTTCTTGTCGAGATGGGGCAGGGCTTCGGTTCCGACGACGCCAATGCCTTCATCCAGGCCATCCAGAAGCAGGGTGGTTATGGCACGTACGCCCAGATAGGCAGCTATCTGCCCGTCGGTCATCACAACCAGCGTTTCGACTTCAACGAAGATCTGCTTCAGCCCGCTGTAGAACTTTGCTGCCGCATGGCTATGGCAATGGACGCTCTGGACTGATAGCTCCTCTTTCCAGTCTCTGTAACGATAGAAGGACCGCCTCTCCCCGGGGGCGGTCCTTTGCGTCAGTGCATGTCTGCCGGCTGTCTGTTTATGAAAAAAAGGCCACCTCGAAAGGTGACCTTTAATATTAATGGATATGGGAGCTGGCATCGTGGCCGGAACGGTGTTTTTATTTCCCGATCTTGCTCTTGGAATAGTTCACCAGTCCGCCGCAGGCGATGAGGTTCTGCATGAAGGGCGGGAAGGGTTCGGCCTGGAAGGTCTGGCCCGTGGTCTCGTTGGTGATGACGCCGGTCTGGAAGTCCACGCTCACGGTATCACCGGCCTTGATGTTCTTAGCCGCTTCCTCACATTCGAGGATGGGCAGGCCGATATTCAGGGCGTTGCGGAAGAAGATGCGCGCGAACGTGGAAGCGATGACGCACGAGATGCCGAGGTACTTGATGGACAGCGGCGCATGCTCACGTGAGGAGCCGCAGCCGAAGTTCTTCTGGGCGATCATGATATCGCCGGGCTGAGCGTTCTTCACGAAATCGGGGTCTTCCGATTCCATGCAGTGCGAAGCCAGTTCCTTGGGGTCGGTCACGTTGAGATAGGCACCGGGGAGGATGACGTCGGTATTGATGTCATCGCCGAAAACGAAGGCTTTGCCGTGGGCGTTCTGCATCATTCCACTCCTTCAAGGCTTTCAGGGCTGACGATGCGGCCCGCTATAGCGGAAGCCGCGGCTACGGCCGGGCTGCACAGGTAGACTTCCGATTCCACATGGCCCATGCGGCCTACGAAGTTGCGATTCGTGGTGGAAAGGCATTTTTCGCCAGCGGCGAGGATGCCCATGTGACCGCCGAGGCAGGCACCGCAGGTGGGTGTGGACACGGCACATCCGGCCTCCATGAAGGTGCGGAGGTAGCCGAGTTCCATGCACTGCATATAGATGGTGGGCGTGGCCGGGATGATGAGCACGCGCAGGGTGTCCGCCACCTTTTTTCCTCTAAGGATGCGTGCGGCCATCGCCATGTCTTCGAGGCGGCCGTTGGTGCAGGATCCGATGAAGACCTGATCGAGAGGCACGTCACCCACTTCGTCGATGGTGCGGGTGTTGGAGGGCAGGTGGGGGAAGGCGACCGTGGGACGGATGGCCGAGAGGTCGATCTCGACGATCTGTTCGTAGTCGGCGTCTTCGTCGGCTTCGTAGGCGGTCCAGGGCTTGGAGCAGTGTTCGGCGAGGTAGGCGCGGCACACGTCGTCCACCGGGAAGGTGGCATTCTTTGCTCCGGCTTCGATGGCCATGTTGGTGATGGAGAAGCGGTCGTCCATGGAGAGAGAGGCTACGCCTTCGCCGCAGAATTCCATGGAGCGGTACAGCGCGCCATCTACACCGATACGGCCGATGATGTGCAGCATCACGTCCTTGCCACAGACCCACTTGCCGGGTTTGCCGGTAAGGACGAACTTGATGGCGGCGGGGACCTTGAACCAGTTTTCGCCCGTGGCCATACCCATGGCAAGGTCCGTGCTGCCTACGCCCGTGGAGAAGGCGCCGATGGCACCGTAGGTGCAGGTGTGGGAGTCGCCGCCGATGATGACTTCGCCGGGAGCCACGATGCCCTGTTCCGGCAGAAGGGCATGTTCGATGCCCACACGGCCTACGTCGAAGAAATGGGTGAGATCGTTTTCACGGGCGAAATCGCGGCACACCTTGCAGTTCATGGCGGCCTTGATGTCCTTGTTCGGCGCGAAATGGTCGAGTACGACGACGACTTTTTCCTTGTCGAACACCTTCTCGGCACCGGATTTGCGGAATTCGGGAACGGCCAGCGCGATGGTGATGTCGTTGCCCATCACGATGTCGAGTCTGGCCTCGATGAGCTGCCCGGCGGAAACGCTTTCCAGCCCGGCGTGAGCGGCCAGTATTTTCTGAGTAACGGTCATGCCCATGAGCAGATCCTTCTGTGAAAGTTTTTCCTGTTTTTCATGAGGGATGGCAAAAACGTTCTTCACGATAGAATAGCCGGAAGGGCTTGTCCAGAGCTTTTAGAGAAGAAGATGATGAACGAAAGAGCAGGGGAGATGGCGAGAAATTAAATTTTTTGAAAAAAAACGCTTGACGAACGATAAAAATCTCTATAGACACTTCTTCACACAACAAAGGCGCGTAGCT
>JAFWYI010000170.1 GCA_017522745.1 Mailhella sp. | reverse complement strand
TCTGGACATCATCCTTGAAGAAGCCAGCTCCGACATGCTGGGCATGGTGGGTGCCGGTCAGGACGAAACCGTGGATACGCCATGGACCAGATCGGTGCATATCCGTCTCCCCTGGCTCGTCATCAATATGTGTACGTCGTCGCTGTCGGCGTTCATAGTTTCTCTCTTCGAAGGGTCTATCGCAGAAATGGCGCTGCTTGCCGTACTCATGCCGATGGTCGCAAATCAGGCCGGCAACACGGGCCAGCAGGCTCTTGCCGTGATGATCCGCCAGCTGGCCACGGAAAGTTTCGATGCCAAGCGCTCCTGGGGTGCAGTTATCCGTGAAAGCAAGATTGGCCTCGGAACAGGCCTTGTCATGGCGTTGCTTGCCTATCTGGGCGTGCTTCTCCTCAGCGGGAACAGTCTGCTTGCTTTCGTCATGGGCTTCTCGCTCCTGCTGGACATGTTCCTCGGTGCTATCGCAGGTGGTGCTATCCCTCTTATCCTGCGAGCCCTCGGGCGAGATCCGGCTCAGGCATCCAGTATCTTCCTTACGGCGCTTACAGACTCCGGCGGTTTCTTCATCTTCCTTGGGCTTGCAACCTTCTTCTTGTTCTGATCCTCGTATAAGGCGTATCCATGGCCCACTTCCGCATACTCCCGAATACCGTATTTTCTTCCAGCTTCGCGCTTGCTCCGGTCAACATCGAGAAATGCGGTAGCTAGCTCAGCGGTCAGCTCCGCGCTTTGGGCAGAAAGGATAAGGAAGTCCTTCGACTGGGCTTCATCGTGGAAAACATACTCCACAACTGGCATGAATCCCTATCTGGCAACCATACATTCACGGTACGCTGCGTCAGTTTCCTCGGCCGGGAAAAGCTCCTGCTCAGCGTACCGGACACGAACATCAACCCGCTGGAAGACTCGGACGAGGGCATCCTGCCTGAGATCAACTCCATCCTCGGCAATATCATCGGCTCGTACGGTCTGCGCATACGTTTCCACAAGGTACACGGCAATGCTGTTGTGGAAATACGCCTTCCCCGCAAGCCTGTTTCCTCCACGCCTAAAATCGTGGCGGCCATCGTTCTTTCTTTTGCCACATGGCATGTGTGTTCCTTCTTCCCCGGAACAGATGCCCTGCTCAACGAAAAGCTCATCACCCCCACGCTTTCCACGCTGATGAGCCTGCTGAAGACTCTGGCTTGCTTCATGATCTTCACATCCATTGCTTCAGGCATATGTGCCATGGAAGACGTGAACGCACTTAAGCGCTATGGCGTTTCCGTTGTCGCCCGCCTGCACCTCATCAATTTCAGCATGTCGGCCTTCGCCTGCTTCTGCATGGCGTTCTGGGTGAACATCGACCTCGCCAATCTTGGCGGTGCTGGTGTTTTTGCCGAACTTTACAAGGTCCTGCTGAACATCGTGCCAAAGAATATCGTGCAGGCCTTCATAGACGGGAACACTCTCCAGATCTTTTTCATGAGCGCCTGTACCGGCGTATTCATACTGCTCGCTGGCGATTCCGCCCAAACGCTGACACGATGCCTGCATGAATCCAACAATATCATCAGGAACATGCTTTCCGGTCTCTGCGTCTTCGTGCCCTTCCTCGTCTATCTCTGCATGTCCAGCATGCTCCTTTCCGGCAACATTACCACAGCTTTCCAGTCGTGGGAGATCTTCGCCTTCATGTTTGTCATTATCGTGGTAAGCCACCTTGCCTTACTGGTGTTCATGGCCGTTAAGTCTCGTATCGGAGTGTTCTCTTTCCTGAGTTCCCTCGCCCCCCATCGGCATCACCGCCTTCACCACGGCTTCCAGCATTGCCTCCATGCTGCAGGTAGAAGACACCATTGGGAAAAGATACGGCATTTCCCGCGAGTTCACGAACATCACCACTCCCTTGGTCATCCTCACGGCAAAACAGGGTATAGTCATATACTTCGCGGTAGCCTGCCTGGGCTGTGCCGCCCAGAGCGGTCTCCAGCTCTCGCTCTCCCAGCTCCTCTCCGTGATGATATTCGCCTGGCTCTTGGGTTCATCTAGTCCGCCAGTGGTTGGCGGTAACATCATCGACTTAACTATGATGTTCGACCAGCTCGGTCTTCCCGCCGACCTCTTAGCCGTCATGATAGCCCTTGACTTCATTGCGGACATGCTGTTCAACTCGGCTAACTGCTTCGTGGGAGCAGGCTCTATGGTAGTCATCAGCAGGAAGCTCCATCTCGCGTCCAGCGAGGCCGTTGGCTAGACAGTTCACACCTTCATATCCCAGCTTCCCTTTCGTCCACGTAAAAGCCCCGCGCCGACATATCGCCGGTACGGGGCTTTCCTTTTATGCGTGGGACGCCTGGACTAGTAGAAGAAGTTCTCGCCTTCAGCAGTTATCTCTATATCCTGCGTAATATAGTCGATGATGCGGCAGTAGCCGTAATTCAGCCATTCATCCAGCGTATCGAGCATATCGGTACGGGCACAGCCCTCCTCTTCCGCACGAGCCATGAGCCCGGGAAAGAAGCCTGCAGGCAGGGGGCGGGGCGCACAGCTCACGGCCTTGCGCAGGATATGCCGGGTCTCTTCCGGCGTGGCGGGAACGCGCTTCTTCTTTTCAGCCATGCATCAGTCCTCGTTGCCAAGCCAGCGCTTGATGTTCTCAAGCTGGCGTGCAACAGACTGCGGTCCGGTACCGCCGGGCACGTTGCGGCGGGCCACTGCGGTGTCGTAGTCGAGGGCCACGAACACGTCTTCTTCGATGAGGGGAGAAAGCGCACGCAGCTCGTCAAGGCTGAGATCTTCGAGTCCGCAGCCCTTCTCTTCAGCCAGAGCGACAGAGCGACCGGACACATGGTGAGCTTCGCGGAAAGGCATACCCTTGGTCACGAGATAGTCGGCCAGTTCCGTAGCGTTGAGGAAACCGGAAGCCAGCGCCTTGCGCATACGTTCAGGACGGAAGGTGATGCCTTCAAGCATATCCGCCATGAGAGACAGGGAGTGACGCACCGTCTTATCCG
>JAFWYI010000169.1 GCA_017522745.1 Mailhella sp. | reverse complement strand
GGGTATCCAGCCGCTGAGCAATTCATTCAGGTGGGAATAGGGCCGATGGGTACGGTAGAACGTGAAGAATGGGATGCCAAGGAGCGAAAGCCCCGCATACCAGAAGGCCTGGCTCTGGCGCTGGCGCAGCGGGTTCTCGCTGGGGCGGGAACCGGGCTCCTTGAGCGAGGAGTCTCCGGCGGCTTCAAGCACAGCTTCCGGACTGCGCGGCAGGGTGGAGTTGCCGTTCACGCCGCCTTCTTCCATGGTTATCCAGTGCGGGCGGAGATAGCCTTCATCCATGGCCCAGACGCGGATGTTGCGCAGACGGGCGATATGCACGGCCTCGCGGTGATGGGTGCGCCAGTCACCATAAACGAGAAGATCGGTCACGCCCTTCTGTTCCATGAGCTGGCCTACCCAGTCGCTCCAGTCCGAGGTGCGGCCGCGGTAGTTCAGGGAACCGAGGGGCCAGTCCAGCCAGTCGCCGCCACAGAGGTTCACACGCGTCACACGATGTCCGCGTTTTTGCAGTTCCTGCCCCAGCTTGCGGAAAAACGGCCCATGCGGCCCTTGGAGAAAAAGGAAACTTTTCATCAGCGGAATTTCCTCACAGCTTCCCGCAGGAAGGCAAAAAGGCGGGTGAGAGTTTTGTCTTTCATCTGGCCGCCGGGCTGGAGCAGACGGCGGCAAACATCTTCGGCAGAGCAGAAATTCTTCGTCTGCCAGTCGTAGTAGCTGGGGTAAAGGAGCAGTGTGCCGGCGGTCAGTTCGTCCAGCGTGAGCCGGGCGTTGCGCCGTGCGAGGAAGCTCCGTTCCTCAGCGCGATCTTCTGTCAGTCCCCAGCCGGCATAGAAGGGGCCGCCGTAGGTGCGGACCGGGATGCCGCGCAGAAGAGCTTCGAAGCCGGTGAGCGAGGTGAGCGTATGCACTTCGTCCACCACGGCGAGCATGGCGTCCATGCGCACGTCTCGCACCACTTCGTCTGCCATGGTGAGGGCCTGTTCATCCGGGATGCGGCCTTTGCGGTTCCGTACTTCCACGTCCGGATGCGGCTTGTAGATGATGAAGGCGTCCGGCTCGTAGCGACGCACGGCCTGCAGGAGTTCGAAATTGTTCCTGATGCCGCAGCCCCCCCGGCGTACGGAAGCGTCGTCTTCCACCTGACCGGGCACGAGCAGGATACGCCTGTCCGCCGGCCAGCGGTCACGGCTGGGACCACCGCCGCCCACGTTGTATTTGGTGAGCCCTTTGGCCACGATGAATTCACGCAGCTGGCACGCACGGCGGCACAGCTCGTCATGGTCGGGGCGACTGGCAAGGCCGTTGAGGATGACTTCGAGGTCGCTGGGCTGGGAAGGATCGTAATAGATCCCGCGGCGATCCAGCACCAGAGAATAGGGCCACTGGAAATTAGAGCCCAGACCGACGGAACGGATGAAGCCGTCTTCCATGCGTATCAGCGGTACGCCCGCGTTCCGGCAGAGCGCTTCGAGGCGGCCATCCACACAGCGGGACGACCATGCCACCACATCGCCGTTATGCCTGGCGGCACAGGCCACGGCCCTTTGTTCGCCGTGGAAGTATTGGAAAAAGCGGCGTCGGGACGCGGTGCCTTGCAGATAGGCATCGGCGTGGGGATGCTTCCACAGGGCGGAGAAGCCGAAGCAGGCATGCATACCGCGATTCTGTTCGTTTTTCTCGCGCTGTACGGCGAGGCGGCGGATGACATCGTGGATGTCGCAGCGTTCACCGCTGACAGGGTCGACATAGCGGGCGTAGAGCAGGTATGCGGCGGCGAAGACTTCCCGCATGGAACGGCGGCGGGTACGGCGCGCGCAGGTGAGGTCGTCCTGTGTGAGGCCCCAGCCCGCGTAGAACGGCATGCCGAAGCAGAAGACAGGTTTGCCCAGCATGAGCGCCTCGAACCCCATCTGTGAGGTCACGCAGAACACGGCGTCGGCCTGTTCCAGAAGCGACAGTGGCGCGGCGTCTTCCGCGATGAGCGTTGCGCCGCAGAGGCGGGCGGCTTCGGTGAGGTAGCCTTTTTTCTTTCCGGCGAGGACATCGGGATGGGTCTTGACGAAGATGTGTCCGTCAGGGAACTGCCGTTTCGCCGCTTCGAGCATGCGGCTGAAGCTCTGTTCGCTGGCAAGGCCCAGCCCTACGGAGCTGTCGCCATAGGTCTGGTCGATGACGAGGACGCGCGGGCGCGAAGCATCGCCCAGCAGGTCCGGGCGGGCCAGCGGGGCATGATTGTACTTGCTCAGGCAGTGTCGTCTGATGTCGCCCAGCGCACGGTCGGCGGAATCCAGGAGTTCAGGAGTTTCCCAGCCGCTGGACTCGAGAAGGGTTTCGAGGTCGGAAGGACCGGTCGCATCATAATAGATGCCGCTTCCATCCACGACCAGCGAGAGCGGATCGGCCCCGGCGCAGCCAAGCCCCAGCGAGCGGAGGAAGCCGTCTTCTGCCGCGATATAGGGCAAGCCATGTTCGGCGGCATAGCGCCTTGCCTTGTCTGCCGTGGGCTTGTGCCCCCAGCCGAGAACGGCATCGACAGCTCCGGCTTCTGCGCCAAGATGTACCGATGCGCCGAGGAAACTCTCAAGGTGCGGGATGCTGGCAAGTTTGCGGGAAAAGGCAAGATAGCGAGGGCTCAAAACATTTTCTCCGGGGAAAGACGGCCGCAACACAAGAAAAATACTCTTAAAAAGGCATAGCAGTATCCCTAGGGCAAGGCAAGGCTCATGCCGCGTCTCTGTGCGATTTCCCGGGCTAGAAATCGAAGCGCAGACCCAGCATGACCTGATGCGCGTAGTTGCGGCGCAGGGACAGCCGTATCGCGTCCGCCTGAAGGTCCGAACTGCCTGTCATCAGGAAGCGATAACCCAGCTCAGCGGAAACGCGGGGAGTGAATCGGTAGGTGATGCCTGCGCCGATCTGCCCTGCCGCAACGGTGCAGGACTGGTGCAGATGCTCGTCGAGCGCCGTGAGTTCGGTGCGGAGGAACGCCAGCCCGGCGCCGAACCCGAGATAAGGCGTGATGCGTTCGAACAGCGGGATATCCCAGTAAGCGTTGAACAGCAGTGTCTGCGTAGCGAGTTTGGCGCGGAATGTCATCGGCATGCGCCGGATGCGGGCTTTCCCGGTTTTGGAAACGTGTTCCCATGTGCCGTATT
>JAFWYI010000168.1 GCA_017522745.1 Mailhella sp. | reverse complement strand
TCAACTCCTACGGCTTCCGCGGCGAAGCCCTGCCCAGTATCGCCTCAGTCGCGCTTCCGCATGGTTTCCGCCCCGCAGGCCGACGACGGCTCCACCGGAGAAGCCTCCTCTATCGACGTACTCTACGGCACCGTGAAAGGCGTGGCCCCTGCCGCGCTGAATCAGGGCACTATGGTGGAAGTGGCGGAACTTTTCTCCAACATCCCCGCCCGCCTCAAATTCCTCAAAAGCCCTGCTACTGAGCAGAAGAAAACGCAGGAGCTGTTCACCCGTCTCGCCCTTGCCCGACCCGACGTGAGCTTCGTACTCCGTGCTGGTTCACGCGAACTGCTGCGATTCGAAGCCGGTCAGCCGCTGGCGCGCCGCCTTGCCATACTCTGGCCGCCTTCCATCGTGGAAGCCCTGCGCCCCTTCGATGTGACCGCCGGCGGGATGCATCTCTACGGTCTGACTTCCGACCCTCGCTCCTCACAGCCGCGTGCCGACCGCATGCTCTTCTATGTGAACGGTCGTGCCGTGAACGACCGCCTGCTCATGAAGGCCGTGCGGCAGGTCTATCAGGGTCGCCTCACCAGCCGTGACTATCCACAGACCGTGCTTTTCCTCGATCTTCCCGCACAGGATGTGGACGTGAACGTCCATCCCGCAAAGAACGAAGTCCGCTTCCGCGACGAGCAGGGCGTGTTCTCGGCTGTCCTGCGCGCTGTGGGAACGGCGCTGACCACAGTCCCTCTGGCGTCGGAACGCTTTGCCGAACGCAATCCTGCGCCTGTCGCCCTGCAGCCTGAAGGCGAGGATTCTCCCCTCCAGCACAGCTCTCCGGCCCCCGCCCCCCGGCAGCGCACAGAAGCGAAGCCGCTGGGCTTCTGGGGCGAGGCCGACGCCGTGCGCATCATGCGTAAGCCGCAGCCCGAGCATCCTCTCTCCGAAACGCGTTTCGATCCTGTCGAGCCGGCCCATCCCCGGAACGTCCTGCACGAAGACGGCGAGCCGGAACAGGATTTCTTCGGCGGAATGGCATCTTCTTTCATGGATGTCCCCGAAGGACGCCCCACTCCGAAAACGGCAACGCCGCCCGCAGCGGCCCCTCTGGGCTCCAAGAAGATCAGCGAGCCCCATACTGTCGTCGCCCCTATCGGCGAGGAAGTGCCGGCCCCCTCTGATGCTTTTGCCTTATCCGATCTCCCCGCCGAGGATGAAGCCGGGCCCGCAGTCTCTCCCCTGCGCGATTTCCGCTATCTCGGGCAGGTAGCGAAAACCTATCTCGTGCTTTCGCAGAACGATGACACGCTGCTCATCCTCGACCAGCATGCCATGCACGAGCGTATCTTCTACGAGAAGTTCCGCAAGGCAGGATCGCGAGGCGTTGCCCAGCCTCTGCTCGTCCCTCTGGAACTGGACCTGCATCCTGCCGAGAATGCCCGCCTTCTGGAAGTTCATGACACGCTCAGCAGACTCGGCTTCGACGTGAACTGCCGTGGAGCCCGCTGTATCATTCAAGCTATGCCCCCGGAGATGGATCGTTCCGAGGCCACTTCCTTCCTGCGGGAAGTGCTTTCCGGAAGAAGTGACGACCTGAATTCCACATGGATACATCATGCCTGTGCAACCGCCATCCGGGCAGGCCAGCACCTTACCCCGAACGATGCCATGCAGCTTATCCGGCAGTGGCTGGACACCGAAGAGCCGGACTTCTGCCCCCATGGCAGGCCATGCGCTGTGACCTTGGAAAAAACCGACCTTGAACGCTTGTTTAAAAGGCGTCAATCTTAGCTGAAACTCTCAGTTCCCCTCTGCGGCAGCTCTGTAAAGGGCTGCCGCTCGCGTTTTCTTATCCATTTTTTACAAACTTTCTGTATTTGAATTATAGACATGTGATAAAAATAATTTGTTTGATAAATAAAAAAAAAGCACAAGGAACCATTGACTTAGCTTCAGTCGTAAGGCATAGCTTGTTGCAGGAGAGACACTCTGGGCAATCGGTTTGCCGCAGCGGGGTGTACATTTTCGATTTCTTTTGTGTGAGGTTTTTCTCATGGCTAAATCCATCTACGTGGGCAATCTTCCCTGGTCCGCCACTGAAGAGCAGGTGCAGAATCTTTTCGCTGAATACGGCAACGTGCTCTCTGTCAAGCTGGTGAACGACCGTGAAACCGGGCGTGCCCGCGGCTTCGGCTTCGTTGAAATGGAAGATCCCGCTGCTGCCGCTGCTATCGAAGCTCTGGATAACTCCAGCTTTGGCGGCCGCACCCTGCGCGTGAACGAGGCTAAGCCCCGCGCTCCCCGTCCCCGCTACTAAGCGGTTCTGGCTTCGGCCTTCCAGCCCCGGGTTTTCCGGGGCTTTTTTTATTCCTTCATAAATAATCTTGATGGAAGCTTAAGAAAACGTGATTTGCCCCTTCCTCATGAAGGGACTATCCTTCCTGAATACACAGGAGGCTCATGTGGACAGCTCGCGAATCGCCCTCGACGCCCTTTTCCATCCCCGCAGCATGGCTATCATCGGGGCCTCGGAAAAGCCCGGCAGCTTCAATGCTGGCAAGACCAAGCTCCTTCTCCAGCACTATAAGGGCACTCTTTACCTCGTTCATCCCAAGCATAGCGTCATCTTCGACCAGCAGACCTTCCCGTCCGTCCTGGATATCCCGGATCACGTGGACATGGCGCTCATCATGGTCCCCGCACCTCAGGTCCCGCAGGTCGTTGAGGAATGCGGCCAGAAAGGCATTGCCATCGTGCAGATCCTGTCCGGCGGCTTCGGAGAAAGCGGCGACGAGGGCAGGAAGATGGAAAACGCCCTGAAGGAAAGCGCGCGCCGCTGGAACATGAGGATAGTCGGCCCCAACTGCATCGGCACCTACAGCCCTTCCGAAGGCATCTGGCTGGCGGAGGGAAGCTCCTCTGTTTCCGGCAATGTAGGCTTCATTTCGCAGAGCGGCGGGCTCGCTGTCGATTTCGTCGTCCGCGGAAACAGCATGGGGCTCCGCTACAGCAAATTCGTCTCCATCGGGAACTGCATCGACCTCGATCATGCCGATTATCTGGAATATCTGGCCAACGATCCTGAAACCGAGATCATCGGCCTCTATCTGGAAAGCGTGAAGAACGGACGCCGCTTCATGGAGATCCTCAAGAAGATCACTCCGCACAAGCCCGTCGTCATCCTCAAGGGCGGGCGTACGGATGCTGGCATGGCGGCGACCTCCTCGCATACAGGTGGTCTGGCAGGAGCCTATGATATCTGGCAGGCCATGTTCGAACAGTGCGGCGTCATAGAAGTCACCTCCTCTGAGGAAATGCTGGATGCCCTGCTGGCGCTCCAGCTCATAAGACCTTCTGCTGGCGGCGTAGCTATGCTGGGCAATGGCGGCGGTGCCACCGTTCTCGCCACAGACAGCTGCATGGAAGAAGGACTGCGCTTCGCCGAACTCTCGGAAGAAACGAAGGAAGAACTGTGCGGCTGTTCCAAAAGTATTTCCGACCACAACATCAATCCCATCGATCTTCCCGCCATGGATCTGGGCCGGGAAAACGGTCGTGTGTTCGGACGCATACTCAAACTATTTGCCGATGACGCCAATACTGGCTACATCCTCTTCCATCTCAATCTCATCTCGTTCACCAATCAGGGCGACCTCGAAGGGATCACGGCTCGTTTCACGGAAGAAGTCATTGCTCTGGCCCAGTCGGGAGCCAACATACTGGCGGTACTCCGATACAGCGGCTGCCCGGCAATAGAGAACGTTCGCTGTGCCATGGCTCAGGCGCTGGGAGAACACGGCATCCCGGTCTTCATGACTCTGGACGACGGCCTTCGCGCCATCCGCTTCGTCAACAACCTGCCGCAGAGAGAGGTCTGCCATGCCTGACATCGTTCTGAGCGAGGTGGAAAGCCGCCGCTATCTGGAAAAAAGCGGCATCAGCATGAACCGCTTCGTCTTCGTCCCGGGACGCGATGAACTGATCGAACTGACCCGGACGCTCCGTTTCCCGCTGGTCATGAAACTCATCAGCCCCAAAGCTGTACACAAAAGCGATATCGGCGGCGTCCTCCTGGACATCGCGAACGAAAATGAACTGCTGACCGGCTGGGATACGCTCTTTGCCAACGCCGCAGCACACGGTATCCGGCCGGAAGATATCGAAGGCATCAATGTCCAGGAACAGATCCGCGGCGTAGGCGAGATACTCATCGGACTGAAGCGTGATGCCACCTTCGGCCCTGTCCTCGTTCTCGGTTCGGGCGGGATACTCGTAGAGCTGCTCAAGGATGTCGCCCTCGGCATCTGCCCTCTGAACGACAACGATATCGACCGCATGCTGCGCAAGATAAAGGGCAGCCGCCTGCTCGAAGGCTATCGCGGCAAAACCAAGGGCGACATGGACGCTCTACGAGTTCTTATCAAAACGGTGAGCGACATGGCCATGGACATGGACGACTGGCAGGAGATAGACCTCAACCCTGTCCTCGTGGGTCCGGAAGGCCAGGGCGCCTTCGCCGTAGACGCACGAGTCGTCATACGCCGGGAAAACGGCTGACAAAAAAAGGAGTTCCATGGGAACTCCTTTTTTCATGCTCACGAATTTCGTACAGCGTCGGTCTTCAAGTAGGCCTCGGCAAGTTGCCGCACTTCCCCCAGCAGCTTCTGCAAGGGCGTAGAGAGGGGAAGGCTTTTCAGCCCAGAGCATTAAGCGCGACGGTCCCATATGGCACATCAGCAAGGAAGGCACTCCAACCATGGGCGGCTTCATGTTTATGGCGGCCATTGCCGTGGTCTGTCTGACGGTGGGTTTTGAGTTTACGCTGAAGGGCTCCTGGGGCCATATCTTCGTGCTGGTCTTCGGCATGGTCTTCGGCGCCATC
>JAFWYI010000167.1 GCA_017522745.1 Mailhella sp. | reverse complement strand
GTGACGTTATAGGGCAGGCAAATGTCGAGCAGGCGGTCGAAATGCTCCAGCAGAGGGTTTTCCCGTTCGTTGTCCAGCATCCAGCGGGCCAGCATGGAACCACCGCGTGAGACGATGCCCATGGCGCGTTCAGGCCGTGCGCCAAGCTCTGCGCCCCGGCGGGAGAGACCGCAATGAACGGTGATGTAGTCCACGCCCCGTCTGGCCTGCTTTTCTATTTCACCAAAGAGCTGGTCATGCGTCATGGTGGAAATTTCTTGCTCCGCGTCCAGTATCTGCTGCCCAACGGCGTACATGGGTACTGTGCCCAGCGGAAGTGGGCAGTCGGCAAGCAGGGATTGACGTATGGCGTCGAGATCGCCGGCGATGGAGAGGTCCATCACGGTGTCCGTACCTGCGTCGATGACCGCCTTGAGCTTGCGGCGTTCGGTTTCCATGCAGGAGGAGAGCGGGGAAGTGCCGATGTTGGCGTTGACCTTGATGCGTGCCGGCTGACCCACGAGGATGGGCTTCAGAGCGGGATGCGCGGGGTTGCCGAGAAGGACCATAGTACCATTTTCGATGGCGGCGAGTATGACCTCGGGCGAGAGGCCTTCCTCTTCGGCAAGTCGGGAAAGGTGCTGATCGAGCAGACCGCGCAGGGCGGTGTTCTTAGAAAGGAATGATGACATATTGCCTCGCAGATGTTGCGACGCAGGCGCAAAAAAAAACGCGCCATGCCGGGAAGGATGGACGCGTCCACAGCTTCCCTACGGCAGTACTAACTGCGTCAGGTTCGAGGGTCTGGGGCTGGTCCCCACTCTCAGCTGTCCGACTCTGCCGCCACGGCAGGGCCCTTTCAGCTCCCCTAGCTGTTCTGAAATATACTGCCGGAAAATTTCCTTGTAAAGGGTATATGTTTCTAACCTGTTATCATAAATCACAGAGTTCCGCGGTTCACTCCTATCATGTATCCCAAGAGGTAAACAGAAAAGGGGTCTGCCATGCGTATCCTGCTCCTCGTTCTCCTCGTTGTGTCGATAGCTTCCGCCTACCTTGGCTTTTACCACCTTACCGGTTTGAATGCCGATGCCGCCAAGGGGGCGGCCGTCATTGGCGGTATATTGTTCCTGATCGTCCTGCTGTTCGGCCTGAAGAAAGCCTGATTTTTAAAACAGAAAAGCCCCGGCAAACGTCGGGGCTTCTGTAAGTCAGGATCGAATCTGTGTGGCTATCCTTCCATCTGGAAGTCCACGCGGATCTTGAAGAGCTTGGTGGCGGGCAGATTCATGATGGGCACGCCGGTGCGGGCCGTGATGCCTTCCAGCGTGGCGCATACGTCGTCCCACGAGGGACCGATGAGCGTGAACCACACGTTGAATTCATGATCGCGCAGATAGTTGTGGGTGACGCCGGGAATGGCGTTCACATCGGCGATGAACAGATCGAGCTTGTCTTCCGGGACTTTGGCACCGCAGAGCGTGGAACGGAAGCCGAGCTTGGCCGACTGGAAGTTCGCACCAAGGCGGCGGATGATCTTGCGTTCCTTCATGGCTTTCACGCGGGCAAGCGCTTCTTCTTCAGAAATGCCGAGCTGTTCACCCAGCGCCGCATACGGACGAGAGACCAGCGGAAACGCCGTCTGGATGATATCAAGAAGTTTCTTATCAATAAGATCGAGTTCGGTCTGAGACATGGGATGCTCCTGAGAGACCGGGAAGGCCCTGCCTTCCCAGACCCATCCGGCAGGGGAATGATTCCCCTGCACCCCCAGTTGCCGGAACTTTCGGACATTCGTCCGATTCGTTCCGGCCAAGTGGGATGCGTGAAATAATCCCGCCGGGATGTGCTGAAAATACGAGTCAGAAAAAGGGAAGAGTTTCGGAGAATATTTTTTCGGCTCACATATCCTGAACGGCGATGAGCGGACGCCTGCGTCCGGGAAATCGCCGTTCAGAAATATGGGGGGCTGGGGGGAGATTATCTCCCCCAGAAAAAGAAACGCTTACTCCGCCTTTCTGGGCTTGTACAGGCAGAGGGGTTCCGGGGCCATGGGGTTGTCGGTCATGCTGTGGGCGCGGGCTCGGCAGCCGCCGCATACCTTGTGGTATTCGCACACGCCGCACTTGCCTTCGTAGGCGCTCTGATCGCGGAACTTGAGGAACCACGGAGTCTTCTTCCAGAGTTCGGGGAAGGGGGTCTCGCGCACGTTGCCGCAGTCGAGGGTGAGGTAGCCGCAGGGCTGGAGCTGACCGGTATGGCTGATGAAACAGAAGCCCGTACCGCCAAGGCAGCCGCGGGTCATGGCGTCCATGCCGAAGTTCTCCATATCCACCTTCACGCCTTCTTCCTTGGCGCGCTGGCGCATGATGCGGTAGTAGTGCGGGGCGCAGGTGGCTTTGAGGTGCATCTTGGTGGTTTTGCGGAAGTCGTAGAACCAGTGCAGCACTTCTTCGTATTCCTCCGCCGTGATGACCTCTTCCTGTATCTCCGCGGCGCGGCCCATGGGCACGAGCAGGAAGATATGCCAGGCGGCGGCGCCGATGCGTTCGCAAAGCTGGAATATCTCCTTGAAGGAGTGCAGGTTGCTCTTGGTCACCGTGGTGTTGATCTGGAACTCCACGCCCTCGGCCTTGAGGTTTTCGATGCCGCGCATGGAGGCTTCGAAAGCGCCGGGCACGCCGCGGAAAGCGTCATGGCTGGCGGCGTCCGCACCGTCGATGGAGATGGAACAGCGCTGAAAACCGGCTTCCTTTATCTTGCGGGCTTCTTCGGGCGTGATGCGGGTGCCGTTGGGCGACATCACACAGCGCAGGCCCTTGTCGCGGGCGTAGGCGGCCAGCTCATAGACATCGGGGCGCAGGGTAGGCTCGCCTCCGGTGAAGATGATGATGGGGCTGCCCACTTCCGGGAAGGTGTCAATAAGGGCCTTGGCTTCGGCGTTGCTCAGTTCACCCGGGTAGGGTTCGGGATGGGCTTCGGCGCGGCAGTGCTTGCAGGCGAGATTGCAGGAGCGGGTGACCTCCCAGGCGATGAGGCGGCACTTGGGCGTTCCGTCCGGCAGGAAGCGGCTGGCATGGGGATGCGCGCCGGGATGACCACCAGGGTGACCGCCCTGTCCGCCGGGGTGTCCGGCAGGCATGCCGCTGAGCATGGCTTCAGGATCGCGGCCAAGAGGATGACCGCCGGGATGGCAGGCGCCGAGAGAAGACGGATGACCGCTCATCAGCGCACCCAGCCTTCGCGGAGGACTTCCGCAGTGAAATAGGTGATGATCATCTTGGAGCCTGCGCGCTTGAGGCCGATGAGCGATTCCATGATGACGGCCTTGCGGTCTATCCAGCCGTTCTGAGCGGCGGCGCAGATCATGGAGTATTCGCCGCTTACCTGATACGCCACGAGCGGCACATCGAAGCTGTCATGCATGAGGCGGATGATGTCCTGATAAGGGCCGCCGGGCTTGACGATGAAGAGGTCCGCACCTTCTTCGATGTCGGCCTGCATCTCGCGCAGGGCTTCCTGAGCGTTGGCAGGATCCATCTGATAGGTACGGCGGTCGCCGAAGCGGGGCGCGGATTCTGCGGCTTCACGGAACGGACCATAGTAGGCAGAGGCATATTTCACCGCATAGGACATGACCGGGATCTCTTCAAAGCCGGCTTTGTCGAGAGCCTCACGGATGGCCAGCACACGGCCGTCCATCATGTCGGAAGGAGCGATGATATCGGCACCGGCTTCGGCCTGAGCAACGGCGGTCTGGGCCAGCAGGTCGAGGGTGGCGTCGTTGAGTACATGGCCCACGCTGTCGCCCTTGGCGATGATGCCGCAATGTCCGTGCGAGGTGTATTCGCAGAGGCAGCAGTCGGCGATGACCACGAGGTCGGGCCAGTTTTTCTTGATCATGCGGATAGCCTTCTGCACGATACCTTCAGAGGCATAGGCGCCGCTGCCCAGCTCGTCCTTCACGGCGGGGATGCCGAAAAGGAGAACGGAACGCACACCGAGCTTCACGGCCTCGGCCACTTCCTTTTCGAGTTCAGCAAGAGAGAGCTGGAACTGTCCGGGCATGGAGCTGATGGGCTGGCGGAAGGATGCGTCGTCGGTCTCAGTAACGAAGTAGGGCATGATGAGATCGGCCGCGGAAAGGGAGGTTTCACGTACCATCTCACGAAGAACGGGAGTGCGGCGCAGGCGGCGGCCGCGATGGAAGCTGTTCATAGCAGTATCCTTATGCGCAAAGCGCGTTTTATCGGAATAGATTCTTACTTTCTGTACCATCAGCCCTGTACTTTGAAAAGAGCTGTACCCCCTGCGTGGAGCAGGAGCATTGTATCAAAACCTTGCGGAGTGCTGGGAAAACATCGTCCCGCCTCACCATTGGAACATCCACGCCAGTACTGGCATGGAGAACACGCAAAGCAGGGTGGAAACGACGTTGATGAGGCTGGCGTATTCGCCGTTGCGGCCGTAGATGTGCGCCATCTGTGTTATGGAAGAGGCCACAGGGGCAGACGCCGCGAAAAACGAGATCATCACGATGGTCTCACCGTTCTCCACCCAGCCGGACATGCCGCTCAGGCGGAAGGCGATGAGCGTGAGGAGCGGATAGAAGATGAGCCGAAGCCCCACGATGAGCGGGAGCTTGCGGTAGACGCGCAGGCGGGAGAACTCCATGGAACCGATGAGCATGCCGGTGACTATCATGCACAGCGGGCCGATCATCACACCCACAGCATGGACCGCCATAGCAGGCACCTCCGGCAGACGCAGACCGAACATGAACATGATGGCGCCGGCAAAAACGGCCAGCATGTTCACGTTGAGCAGTATCTTCCAGATATTGATGCGGGCATTCTTCTGCAGTACCGGGGAACAGTGTGTCCAGAACAGGATAGTCTGTATGAGGAGGAAACCAGATGTGTAGAGGACCCATTCCTGCCCGAATACATAGATAACGATGGGGATGATAAGATTGCCGGAATTGGAGTAGAGCGCCGAGGTCTGTTCTACCGGGTCGAGGTCGAGGGGCTTGCGGATGAGAAAATTCAGTCCCAGAGCAAGGAACAGGGCAAAGGCGGCCGCGGCAACGGAGAGTATGAGCCCCTGCATGCGTTCAGGAGAATACTCAAGCTGGAAAGCGTCGAGTACCATGCACGGCCCCGCTATGTAGAGTGCAATGGCGGAGAGCGCACGGCTGTCCTGTACGGAGAGGATCTTCATCCGAACGATAGCAAAACCCATGAATACCATGAGCAGCATAGCGGCTATCTGTTTGCCGAGGAGAAGGGATATCATCATGGGAGAGCCAGCCCCATAAATAAAAGTTTTTGAAAGGGGTGGGGGAGCGCGAGGGGGCGGGGAG